>JBAUAY010000683.1:0-13329 GCA_049676235.1 Streptosporangiaceae bacterium | reverse complement strand
AGGACATCGGCCCATCGCACCTGCTGGCGGACGATGCCCAGGCAGGCGTTGCAGAACTGCGCCGTGGTGCGCCTGCCGCAGCCGCCGTCGCACGAGCGCATCCGCTTGCGCCCGCCCGGCGTCCGGCCGCTCACCGCGACCACCCCCCGGCTGGGAGCCAAACCGGGAGCCAAAGGCGGCGGCGGGCGGTGGAGGGCGGTACTACGCCTGTGACGGAACGCCCAGCTAGACCGCTAGGCGGTGGCAGGCGGTGATACGCGGTGGAGGACTCTGACCTGGGCGAAGCGCAGGTCATCGTCGTAGCGTGCCACCCGCGAAACGGTACCGCTTGGGACATCTCGCTGGCCAGATCCGCCGCGCCCGCGTCATACTGGCGGGGATGGGTCATAACGCTGACGGCCTCCTCGCCCACCCGCCGGACCAGCTGCGGGCGTTCATCCGCGACGGCAGGATCACCGCGGTGCCAGCCAAGCGCACCCGCCGCCTTCTGCTGTTTGACCAGGTGGCCCAGGCGTTCGAGCCCGGCCGCAAGTATTCAGAAGCCGCGGTCGACGACGTCCTCAAGACGATCTTCGACGACCACTGCACCCTGCGCCGGTATCTGGTCGACGAGGCGTTCATGTCCCGGAACGCGGTCGGCGTCTACTGGCGCGCCGGCGGCACCGTCTCCTAGCCCCGGCCAGCTAGCCAGCCCCGGCCAGCTGGTCCGCCTAGCTAGCCTCGGCCAGCTGGTCCGCCTAGCTAGCCTCGGCCAGCTGGTCCGCCTAGCTAGCCTCGGCCAGCTCATCCGCCTTAGCTAGCCCCGTGCAGCCAGCTCCGGTCGGCTGGTTCCGGCCTGCCGCGACATCCGCCAATTCTCCGCGCGCCGGGTGCCGATCGTCTAATGTCAACGCCTGATAAGGGTGATGAGCACGGAGCTGCATGGTTCTATGTGACCCCTTGATGTCAGCGGCCGGACCAGGGGACGGCCTCGGATGGTCCGGCACGTGCGCCGAGATCGGCGGTTGACGTGCCGACCGGGGCACCTGCGCGCCACCGGGCGGGCCAGCGCCCCATCCAGAATCACACCCGGGGATCCGCGCGCCGCGTCAGGTACCTACTGTGCGACCTGCTCGCGCTGCTGGTGCTGACGGCCGGGGGCCTCTACCTGGCGCACGGTTTCGGCTCGGCCCCGCCGCGTGCGTCCGGGAAGGTGACCGCCCTGCAGACCCCGGCCACCTGCGCCTCAGCGCCAGCCGCCTCAGTGCCAGCCGCCTCAGTGCCAGCCGCCTCAGTGCCAGCCGTCTCAGCGTCGGCTAGCTCCTCGGCGGGGTCGTGTGCCGGGCGCCCCTACCACGCCGCCGTCGCCCTGGTGCCCCCGGCCGTCCCCGCGAACCTGTCGTCCGCCCCCGCGAAACGGCCCGCCCGGCCGACGCCGACGGCATCCGCGTCAGCCAGCCCCGCGACGCCCTCGCCCACTTCATCCGCGGCCAATTCCCGGGGCACCCTGCCGGGCGCCCCGGCCGGGCAGGTGCTCGCGCTCATCAATCAGGCCCGTTCGGCGGCAGGCCTGCCGCCGCTGACGATCGCCGCCGGCCTGGAAAGCAGCGCCTCGGCGCACAACCTGACGATGGCCGGCGGCTGCGGCCTCTCCCATCAGTGCCCGGCCGAGCCGGATCTCGGCACCCGCGAGACCGCTGCCGGCGTCGTCTGGTCGGCGTGCGGGGAGAACATCGGCGAAGGCGGCCCGGTCGCGGACACCAATGCGGCGATCGCCCAGATGGCGGTCGGCCTGACCCAAGACATGCTCAACGAGAAGCCGCCCGACGACGGTCACCGCAGGAACATCCTCAGCAGTTCCTTCACCCACATCGGCATCGCCATCTACCTAGACAGCTCAGGCACCGTCTGGCTCACCCAGGACCTCTCCAACTAGCCACTTACCCGGGTGTCCTGAGCCCGCTTTTTGAACCGAGTCCCGCCGGTCGTGCCGCCCAGGCACCTGCTTCGCACGGAACGGCCTCGGGAAACCTCATACGTCTCCTAGCTCACCTACACCTCTCCTGACCGCAAGGATCGCGGTTGATCCGGGTTATGCGGCTGATCCAGTACCTCAGGGGCCCCCCGATCGACCACAGAACCCGGATCAACCGCGCAGAATCAACAATCACGCCGGCCAGGGCGTTGGTGGCGTGACGAACGGGGTTAGCGGGATCACCGGGACACCGCGGATCTCACCGCCGCTCTGGAGGACCGCACGCCGCCATGCCGTCGTCGCTGGCGACGTAGCTTAGGCGCGGGACGGCCAGAAGAAGCCGCAATCCGCCGCTGACGCGGGCCAGCCGGCCGCTGACGCGGGCCAGCCGGCCGCTGACGCGGGCTAGCCCACTGTGAGCCGCTACCCCACGGGCTAGTCCGGGCTGGTGCCTTCGCGGCTGCGCAGCAGGCGGCGGAGCGAGTCCAGGCGCGCCTCGGCGTGGTGCTCGCGGGCCCACTCATCCAGGGCGCAGCCGGGGGAGAGGTGATCGCAGCCGGACGGGCACCCGGCGGTGCCCTCGGCCAGGTCCCCGAACGCCTCCACCACCCGTTCCGCGCTCACGTGGCCCAGCCCGAACCCCCGCAGGCCGGGCGTGTCGATGAGCCATCCGTCGCCCAGCGGGATCGCCACCACGGAGGACGACGTGTGCCTGCCCCGGCCGGTCACCGGGTTGACCCTGCCGACCGAACGGTCCGCCTCCGGCACCAGCGTGTTCATCAGCGTGGACTTGCCCACGCCCGATGGCCCGATGAGCACGCTGATCCGGCCGGTCAGCAGGGATCGTAGGCGGGATAGCGTGCGCGACGGCAGCGGCCGCCTCGTGGTCAGCATCGGCATGCCGAGCGGCCGGTAGAAGGCACGCACCATGCGCGCCGAGGCTCCGGGGTCCAAGTCGGCCTTGGTCAGCACGAGCAGCGGCTCAAGCCCGGCGTCGTATGCGGCGACCAGGCAGCGGTCCACGAAGCGGAGGTTGGGGGCAGGGTCGGCCAGCGAGCAGACGATCACCAGTTGGTCGGCGTTGGCCACGATGATCCGCTCTAGCGGGTCGGTGTCGTCGGCGGACCGCCGCAGCGCGCTGGTCCGCGGCTCCACCCGGACGATCCGGGCCAGCGTCCCCTCGGCGCCGGACGTGTCACCGGCCAGCGCCACCCGGTCGCCGACCACCACCGAGCCCTTGCCGAGCTCACGCGCCTTCATGGCCACGACCAGCCCGCCGTCGGTCATGCACCCGTACCGGCCCCGGTCCACGCTGGTCACGAAGCCCTCCACGGCGCTGGAGTGTGCCGGGCGCCGCCTGGTTCGCGGCCGGGAGCTGCGGCCGGGACGGACCCGGACGTCGTCCTCGTCGAGCCGCGCGTAGTCGGACGACGGGCTCATGACCGGCTCAGGGTTCCTGTCCTAGCATCCCCGCCCAGACGCCCGTAAAGTCCGGGAAGGTCTTGGCCACGGTGTCTGCGCCGGCCACCCGGATGCCGGGCACGGCCAGGCCGAGCACGGCCGCGGCCATCACCATCCGGTGGTCGTCATAGCTGCCGAACGGTCTGCCGGCTGCCCCGGCGCGCAGCGGGCGGGGCCTGATCTGCAGCCCGTCGGGCAGTTCGGTGATGTCGCCGCCGAGTGCGTTGATCTCCTTGGCTAGGGCGGCCAGCCGGTCGGTCTCGTGCGTGCGGGTATGCGCCAGCCCGGTGAAGACCGAGGGCGATTCGGCCACCGCCGCCGCCGCGGTGAGTACCGGCGCGAGTTCGTTGACGTCACGCAGGTCGGCGGTGATGCCGTGGATCCGGCCGGTTCCTGTGATGGTCAGCCCGTCCGCGCCGACCTCGCACCGCGCTCCCATCCGCGCCAGCACGTCCAGGATCGCCCCGGCTGCCTGCAGGCTGTCCCGCGGCCAGTCGGCGATGGTGACGGTGCCCCCGGTCACCAGCGCCGCGGCCAGGAACGGCCCGGCGTTGGACAGGTCGGGTTCTACTGTGACGCTGCCCAGGGCGAGCCGACCCGGCCGCACCCGCCAGGCATCGGGCCGCTGCTCCGGTCCGGGCGCGCCGGAGGAGGAGGGTATCGCGGTGCCGGACCGCAGTTCGGATACGTCGGCGCCGGCCGCGCGAAGCATCCGCACCGTCATGGCGATGTGCGGCGCCGAAGGCACCGGCGTGCCCTCGTGCCGTATCTCGATGCCCTCGTCGAACCGGGGCGCCGACAGCAGCAGGCCCGAGACCAGCTGTGAGGACCCCGAAGCGTCCAGCACCACGGTGCCGCCGCGGACCGCGCCGCGGCCGTGCACGGTGAACGGGACCGCGGCGCGGCCGCCATCCTCGATGTGCGCGCCGAGTTGCCGCAGCGCGCCGAGAATCGGGCCGACCGGGCGCTGCCTGGCTCGCGTGTCCCCGTCGAAGGCGACCACGGCCGAGGTCAGCGCGGCCAGCCCGGGCAGGAACCGCATGACCGTGCCCGCGTTGCCCACGTCCACGCTCACCGCGGAACCCGGTGCCGGTTGTCCAGGCGTGACACGCCAGGCCGTTCGGGATTCAGTGTTTTCCTCGTCGATCGCGGCGCCCAGCGCGCGCACGGCGGCGGCCGCCAGCAGGGTATCCCTGGCCCGCAGCGGGTTCGTGATTACGGAAACGGGATCAGGGCCGTCACTGAGCGCGGCCAGGACCAGGGCGCGGTTGGTGATGGACTTGGAGGCCGGCAGCCGTACGCGGCCGCTAACCGGCCCGTCAGCGGCCGGGGAAGCCCAGGTCCGGTCCTGGTTGTTATCCGGGTGCATACGGTTGAGCGTATCGCCCGGCGCCCGCCAGGGCGCGACGCGTGTTTGGCCGACCCCGATTCTGGTTATGAACTGCCAATCCAGGCTTAACGGGACGTGTCCAGACTGTATCCAGTTTAGGAAGATTTTCATGTGCGGTCGTTTTGTGTCGGCGCGTAAGCGCCTTGAACTCCTCGAGGAGTTCGGCGTGGAGCGCGACCGCGTGGCTGCCTCACCTGACCCGGAGCCTGACCCTGACTACAACGTGGCGCCGACCAAGAGGATCTTCACGGTTCTCGACCGGCCTGCCCGTGATGACCAGCCGCAGGCCCGTGAGCTGCGGGTAGTGCGCTGGGGCCTGGTGCCCTCCTGGGCCAAGGACCCCTCGGCCGGCGGCAGGCTCATCAACGCCCGCGCCGAGACCGTCGCGGTCAAGCCATCCTTCAGGCGTGCCTTCGCCAAGCGCCGCTGCATCATCCCGGCGGACGGCTACTACGAGTGGCAGGTCATTCCTGAAGACGGCAAGAAGCGCAAGCAGCCGTATTTTATATACCGAACGGATGGGAGGTCACTGGCCTTCGCCGGCATCTACGAACGCTGGCGGGACGAGGCGGTGCCACCCGATCATGAGCGCGCCTGGCTGTGGACGGCCGCGATAATCACGACCCAGGCAACCGACGATGTCGGCCAGATCCACGATCGCATGCCCATGGTGATCACTCGTGAGCACTGGGCAGACTGGCTCGACCCGGACAATACCGAACCTAGCCAGCTTCAGGCGACGATGCTGCCCGCGATGGCGGGGGGCCTGACGTCGCATCCCGTATCGGTGGCCGTCAACTTCGTGCGGAACAACGGACCGGAGCTCATCGAGCCCCTCGAGAGCACCGATGGACCGTCTGCTTCCGCCGACAGGGAGAGACCGCCCGGCGAGTTGTTCTGAGTCCGCGGCCCGCAGCCCGGGCTTCACGCGAGCCTGGGCTGCCTACCGTACGCGGACGGGAGGCGAGGACACCAAGTGGAGACTACTGTCGCCCGCAAGCGCCTAGAGGAGATGCGCGACGACTTGGACCGGACGATAGCCGTCCTGCACGGCGGCCGCCCTGGGCCGGTGGCAGGCGCGGGCTATCCGCAGGACTCGGCCGACGCGGGGTCCCTGCTGTCCGAGGCCGACCGCACCGAGGCGATTCTCGACTCCGCCCGCAGCCAGCGCGACGGGGTACTCGCCGCACTCGCCCGCATCGACGACAACAGCTACGGTCAGTGCGTCGACTGCGGTCACGAGATTCCCGAGGGCAGGCTCGAGGCCCGGCCCGAGGCCGCCCGCTGCGTCGCCTGCCAGGCCAAGTACGCCAAGCGCCGCTAGCTGCGCGGTATTAGCCGGCGGGGCTTGCTGGCCGATATCACTAGCTGCGCGCCGAGCGACTCGTCGGACCGGGCCGCCAGTTCGGCCCGCACAAGCTTGGACAGGCCGCCGGGGTCGCGCCGCAGCCAGTGCGTCACCACCGACTCGGAGAACACGGTCCGCGAGCGGATCCAGTTGACCCGCAGCCCCGCCCCGCTGAACAGCTCGCGGGCCTGGTCCGGACCAAAGCACCTGGTGATCGTGCCGTCCGGCCACGGCACGAGCACCACCTCGGCGTGCGGCAGGTCGACCAGGTGGGCCCAGTGATGCTGGTCGGCGAGCACGGCCATGCCGAGCACCAGGGAGTCGACGCAGGCGAGCACCCGTCCGCCCGGCCGCAGCACGCGGGCGATCTCGGCGATCATCGCCTCGGCGGCCAGGTGTACTGACAGCGCCCGGTCGTCGGCGATGACGCCATCCGCGCAGTCGTCAGCCAGGAAGGTCAGCTGCGATGAGTCCGCGATCACCGGGACAATACGAGGGTGGTGTGCTGGCCCGGGGGGACGCCCTCCCGGAACCCCCCGATCCTGGGGGGGAACCGTTTCCCCCAGGACCCCCTCGGCCCCCGGTCGGGGGGAACCGGATCCGTTCGGCGCCTCTGGCGCCGCGGAGGTGGCCTGGCTTGCCTCGATCACGCGCACTACTGTGTGCCCGGCCCTGGCGGCCAGTTCGGCACCCGGCGCGCGCGGGCCCGAGACGTCCAAGAGAAGGTGCCGGCCGGACGGCAGCCACTGCGTCAGCTGAGCTCGCGTCACCGCCTCGTGGAACTGCCAGTAGACCGGAAGCTGATCGGTGTCAGGCGCGGTAATCGCGCTGGCCGCATGCTGCACGGGCGCTGAACTCCTGACTCGGCGCCCGCTATCTGTCGGCACTGTTTGTGAACGCTGCCGCTGGGCGCCTAACTTCTCATCCTTCCCGGCTTTGGCTGGCCTTATACCCGCCAGGAGCCCGGTTGCGGAATGACCGGGTGCACCACCGTGTTAAACGCGGCATGGCAGTCGCTTCGCCACCTCGTGGCATGCTGACGGAAGCTTTTGACTCCGGCACGGTATCCTCCCGCTCATACGGTCTGCATGCCCGCAGTCCGGCCTCGTACTACCTAGAGGAGGTGGGTCCCGTTCCGGAGACTCTCGAAGAGCGCGGTGAGCGCTTCGAGCAGGAGGTGCTGCCCTACCTGGATCAGCTGTACTCCGCAGGGCTTCGGATGACCCGCAATCCGGCAGATGCGGAAGACCTGGTTCAGGAGACCTTCGCCAAAGCCTACGCGTCCTTCCACCAGTTCCAGCAGGGTACGAACCTGAAGGCGTGGCTGTTCCGGATCCTGACTAACACCTTCATCAACACGTACCGCAAACGGCAGCGTGAGCCGCAGCGGTCGGGCGCGGAGGAGGTCGAGGACTGGCAGCTGGCGCGGGCCGCGTCGCATACCTCCGGAGGACTGAAGTCAGCCGAGGCGGAGGCGCTGGAGCGCCTCCCGGATTCTGACATCAAGCAGGCGCTGCAGGCGCTGCCGGAGGAGTTCAGGATCGCGGTCTACCTGGCTGACGTGGAAGGGTTCGCGTACAAGGAGATCGCCGACATCATGGAGACGCCGATTGGGACCGTGATGTCACGGCTGCATCGCGGTCGCCGTCAGCTACGGGACCTGCTCCAGGACTACGCGGCAGAGCGCGGGCTGGCACGGACTGCTTCCGACGTCTCAGTATCCGGGGAGGAAGGGCGATGAGCTGCGGAAACCCCCATGAGACTCCGTGTACCGAGGTGCTGGACCGGGTCTACGGCTACCTCGACGGCGAGCTGGCCGACCTGGACTGCGCCAAGATCCGCCAGCACCTGGACGAGTGCGGGCCCTGCCTGCGCGAGTACGGCCTGGAGGAAGCGGTTAAGCGGCTGGTGCAAAAGCACTGCGGCTGCGACGCGGCGCCGGCCGCGCTGCGCGCCAAGATTCTCCTCCGCATCAGGGAAGTCCGCGCGACTATCGAATTCGCTGAGTAACGACACCCGGTATCCGGCGTTTCGATTCGCCATGACTGTGGCAATTGCGCCACCTGTGCCGTCCCTGATTGCTCGTTGTGACGATACTGCTTACGGTTCGTTCACGATGAGATTTGGGCCTGCGCGAACGTCTGCGCTCGCGTTATCCTGTGGTTGAACGATTACAACACGGGTACGGCGAAGGCGATTTCGCCCAAGGGAGGTCCGCCTCATGCATATAGGCGGTGATGTCGAAGTCGGCTGGCGTGCGCTCCTCGCGGGTGGGCCCGGCGGGCTGCGCGCCCGCGGCGTGGCTTGGGGCTGACGTTACCGGTCCAGGTCCGCGGCGTACATACTCCTGACTGCGAGGGGGAAGTTTGGGCAAGCTCTCGCGGGTCGCACTGCTCTACATCGGTGCGGTGGTGGTCCTCGCCGTCGCCCTGGTGGCCAGAGGTCCGTTCACCGGCCTGAGCTGGCGGTACGTCGTATTTCTGGGAATCCTGGTTATCGTCTCTGAATCAAGGGCGACGCAACTCCGCAAAGGGCAGCTCACCTGGTCCTCGAGTTCGGCCGCGATGCTTGCCTCGGTTGTCCTGGTTGGCCCGGTTGGCGCGGCCATTGTGGGGGCTTGTACCGCATTGGGTCTGCGCCGCGGCCCGCACATCCTGCAGCGGGTATTCAATACCGCGATGTACGCACTCAGTGCCTACCTGGCGGGCCGCGCTTTTCTTGCCCTGGGCGGCCAGGTCGGGCTACCAGATGAAAATTCTTTTCCAGCGATCATCGTGCCGTTCGTCGGCGCGGCATTGGTCCATGTCGCGACCAATCACGGGTTGCTCAGCGGCGTGCTCTGGCTGACCAGGGGCCGGGATCGGACGTCTTCCGGGGCTCTGGATGGCCAAGGGGTCGGTGTGGGGCTAACCGGGCGGCTGCTGCTCTCCGATCTCGGCTACGCGGCCTACGGGCTGCTCATAGCCGCGCTGTGGAGCGTGGTCGGGCCGTTCGCGCCGTTGCTGGTGCTGATTCCGCTGTTCGTCGCCCGCTGGGCGGTCGCGCAGTTCGCCGAGCAGCAGAAGGCGTATGAGGCCACAGTGGGCGCGCTGTGCCAGGCGGTGGAGACCAAGGACTTCTATACCCGCGGCCACAGCGACCGGGTGTCCCGCGGCTCGGTCATGATCGCGCGCGAGATCGGCATGCGGGGCGATCGCGTCGAGGCGATCAGGTACGCGGGCATGCTGCACGACGTCGGCAAGCTCGGCGTGCCGACGAAGGTCCTGCAGAAGACGGGGAAGTTGACCGAGGAGGAGTACGCCGCCATCCAACTGCACCCGATGCGCGGGCTCGACATCGTCAGGGAGATCGGCTTCCTCGACGAGGCGCTGGCCGGGATCATGCACCATCACGAACGGATCGACGGGCGCGGCTACCCGATGGGGCTGGTCGGGGACGAGATCCCCGAGTTCGCCAGGGTGCTGGCGGTCGCCGACGCCTTCGACTCCATGACCTCGACCCGGTCCTACCGCGGCGCCCGCCCGGTCGACCAGGCGATCGTGGAGCTGAGGAGATGGTCGGGCACGCAGTTCGACCCGGCCTTCGTGGACGCCTTCGTAGCCGCGCTCAAGCGCGAAGGCTGGCAGCATCCCGAGCCGCCCGTGCTAGCGGCCGATGACCTGGCCACCGTAACCGCTCAAGATCACGACGACCCGGCCGTACCGCTCCGCGTGGTCGACAGCCTCTGACATCGCGATGAGCGTGCGACGACATGAGCTCCGCCGGTATCCCTGGCAGGTGACGGATTCCGGCCAGCTGCTGCTCGTGGTGGCCGCCGGGGTTTGGCTGGTGGCCTCGGTGGCGCAGACCGCAGCGGGTGGCCTGCAGGATCCCCGGACCGCCATCGCGTTCGGCGCGCTGATCGCGTTCGGCGAGGTGCTCAGGCTCAACCTGCCTGGGGACCGCGAGTCCGCCCCGATCGGGTTCGCCGGAGCGCTTGCCTACGCCTTGCTCATCCGGGTCGGCAGTCACGTCAGCCAGCACAGCGCCCAGCAGGTGGTGACCGTGGCCGCCATCGGCATGATCATCGGCGCGCTGCCGCACCTGGCTGTCGGTCGGCCCGCCCGGGTGAGCGGCATGGCCATCCGCCTGCTCTGCGTCGCGTGCGTCGCCTACATTTTCCGTCCGCTGGCGGGAAACAGCGCCATGGACCGGCACTGGGGCCTGGCCTTCTCGCTGATGACCTCCCTGGCCGTGCTCGCCCTGCTGCTCGAGGCGGTGCTCACCGCCCTGCTGCGGGTCGACGAGCAGGGGGCCAGGTTCCGGGTGGCGCTGGTGGACGAGATGCGCGTTCAGCTGCCGCTGGGCGCGGCGGTGGGCGCTTCGGCGCTGCTCATCGCGTTCGCGGCAGAGGTGATGGGCCTAGAGGCGCTGGCCGTGTTCACCGCGCCGCTGCTCGTTACCCAGGTGGCGTTCCGCCGGTACGCCGGGATCCGGGCCACCTACCTGCAGACCGTGCGGGCGCTCGCCAAGGTGACCGAGATCGGCGGGTACGTCGAAGCCGGCCATTCCGAACGGGTCAGCAGGCTCGCGGTCGCCATCGGCCGGGAGCTCGGCATCCACGAGCCCCAGCTGCTCGAGCTCGAGTACGCCGCGCTGATGCACGACATCGGCCAGCTGTCGCTGCACGACCCGATCCCCGGCGGGGCCACCGTGCTGGTCTCCCGCCAGGACCAGCAGCGCATCGCCGCGCTCGGCGCCGACGTGATCCAGCAGGCCCAGGTGCTCGGTTCGGTGGCCGAGATCGTGCGTCGGCAGAACGAGCCCTACCGTGCCGTCGACTCCGGGCCCAAGAGTTCCGGGGTTCACGGCGCCCGGGCGGAGCGGTCCGGGCCGCCGCTGAGCAGCCGCATCATCAAGGCGGCCAACGCCTTTGACGATCTGGTCGGCAGCTCGCTGGACCCGGGCCGGGCCGCGGCGGCGGTGCAGCGGCTTCGGCTGCAGGTGGCCAGCGAATATGACCCGAGCGCGGTCGAGGCCCTCAGCCGGGTGGTGAACCGCCGGTCGGTCATGCTCTAACTTCCCGCTCGCCTCCGGGCCGCCTTAAAGGCACCTTCTTCCCTCGTCGCTCCTCAGTCCAGGCGGCGCCGGCGGCCCTTTGGCTCGCGGGGGGATTAGGCTGGTCCGATGTTCGATTCGGTGCTGGTCGCCAACCGCGGCGAGATCGCCAGGCGGGTCATCCGGACGGCCCGGCGGATGGGGATTAGGGCGGTCGCCGTCTACTCCGACGCCGACGCCGATCTGCCCTACGTGCACGAGGCGGACCAGGCCGTTCGCATCGGCCCAGCCCAAAATTCCCAGCCCGCCCGCAGTTACCTGGACGCCGCGGCGATCATCGACGCGGCCCGCCAGACCGGGGTGGCGGCGCTGCATCCGGGCTACGGCTTCCTCGCCGAGAACGCGGATTTCGCCCGCCAGGTGATCGCGGCCGGCCTGACCTGGGTGGGCCCCGGTCCGGACGCCATCGAGCAGATGGGTGACAAGATCCGGGCCAGGAACCTGATGGAGCGGGCCGGAGTGCCGGTCTCGCCGGGCAGCCGCGAGCCCGTCTGCGACCTGGCCGCGGCCGTCGCCGAGGCGGACCGGATCGGCTATCCCGTCATGGTCAAGGCGGCGGCCGGCGGCGGCGGAATTGGCATGGGCGTGGCCGCCGACGAGGCGGGCCTGCGGTCGGCGTTCGAGACCGCCCGCTCGCGCGCGGAACGGTTCTTCGGCTCGCCGGAGATCTTGATCGAGCGGTTCGTGGAACGTGCCAGGCACGTCGAGGTGCAGATCCTCGGCCTGGCGGACGGGCGGGTGCTCGCGCTCGGCGAGCGTGACTGCTCGGTGCAGCGGCGGCACCAGAAGGTAGCCGAGGAGACCCCGTCGCCAGGGATCTCCGCGGGGCTGCGCGAGCGGATGCTGGCCGCCGCCGTCCAGGCGGGCCAGGCCGTGGCGTACCGCGGCGCCGGGACGGTCGAGTGCCTGGTAGACGCCGACGCGGGCTCGTTCGTCTTCCTCGAGATGAACACCCGGCTGCAGGTCGAGCACCCCGTCACCGAGCTCGTCACCGGCATCGACCTGGTGGAGCAGCAGTTCCTCATCGCCGCGGGCGAGCCGCCGTCCTTTGACCCGGCTGCCGTCAGGCCTACCGGGCACGCGCTCGAGCTGCGGATCTACGCCGAGGACCCGGTCCGCTTCCTGCCCGGTCCCGGCACGATCACCGAGTGGGCCGAGCCCGCGGGCGCCGGGTTGCGGGTGGACGCCGGCTACCAGGTAGGTAACACCGTGACGCCGTTTTACGACCCGCTGCTGGCCAAGCTCTGTATCCATGGCGCCGATCGCGAGCAGGCCCTGGATCGCGCGAGGGACGCCGTGGCGGCCTTCCGCATCGCGGGCCCGAAGACCAACCTACTTTTCCACGCGGACCTGCTCGCCAGCCCGGAGTTCAGCACCGGGGACTACGATACGTCCCTGGTAAGCAAGCTGCGTCCCGCGTAGCGGGACAGAGGAGGAGTCACCGGTGGCTGAAGTCCGCGCGGAGATGGTCGCGAACGTATGGAAGGTGGTTGCGGCGGAAGGCGATCACGTCGACGACGGTGACACCCTGGTGATCCTGGAGTCGATGAAGATGGAGATCCCGGTCCTGGCCGAAGGCCCCGGCGTGGTCACCAAGATGCACGTCGCGGAGGGCGACGTGATCCAGGAAGGCGACCTGATCGCCATCATTAGCTAACCTCACACCCCCGTGGTCGAGCGCGGGTACGCGACCTCGGGGTCAGTGACCACGTTGACCAGGTAGGGGACGCCGGCCGCGAAGGCGCGGCGCAGCGCGGGGGCGATGCCGGCGGCCGCGGTGACAAGTTCGCCCGCACCGCCGAGGGCCTGGACCACTTCGTCGTAACGGCAGCCCGGCTGCAGGTCGGCGGCGACGTCGTAGCCGTAGATGGCTCGCATGGGATGCCTCTCCAGGCCCCATCCGGCGTTGTTCCCGCAGATGATGACCACGGGCAGCCGGTGCCGGACCAGGGTGTCGGCGTCCATCAGCGAGAAGCCGGCCGCGCCGGCGCCGAGCACCAGGACGACCTGCGCGGAGGGCCGCGCGAGCCGGGCCGCGATCGCGTAGCCCAGGCCGGTGCCCAGGCAGCCGAACGGCCC
>JBAUAY010000682.1:0-1839 GCA_049676235.1 Streptosporangiaceae bacterium | reverse complement strand
CGAGGGTGTACTTGGTCAACCCGAGAGCCTGGGTGAAATGGCCGGCGACCGCGGCTAGGTGGTCGAAGGTGTACGCGAACTCCGTGTGGCTGGGTGCGTCGCTGTGCCCGAACCCGGGATAGTCCGGTGCGACGAGGTGGAACCGGTCGGCGAGCCGGTCCAGCAGCGGCTGCCACATTCGGGACGAGGAGGGAAAGCCATGCAGGAGCAGGATCGTGGGCGCATCCTGCGGGCTGGCCTCGCGGTAGAAGACGGACAGGCCGTTGATGTCGACGGTGCGGTACGCCGTCTGGTACATGGTTACCTCCGTTCACATCAGGGGTCCGGGAGTTCAGGTGAAGGCCTGGCTCACCAGCTCGCTGATGTGCTCGCTTCGCCGCGGCGTGCTCTCGCGCGGTCACTTCTGCCCGAAGGGCCACCAGCAGCACCTCGAGCTGACCCGTTTTTACCCGCCGAGCGTCGTCGCCTACACCCAGGGTTCGTCATCTGCCATGTTGCCTGCCTGCAGGCGACCGTGGTGTTCCTCGTGGTAATTTGCCTCAGCCGAGGCACCGGGTCCAGCTCGTTGTCGCTGGCGCCGGACGGCCGCCGGATGGCGGGGTCCGGGCAGTACCGTGGCCGGTGGTAACGCGCGAGGGTGCTCTCGCGGGCACCGCAGGGCGGAGGTGGGATGGATTGCGAGTACGGGCAGGCGTGGCTGGCCTAGCCGCCGCCGTCCTTGGCATCTGCGGGTGCGCCGCAGCCGGGGGCACATACCCCGCGGTCGCGCAGCGCCCCACCACCTCGGCGGCAAGCGCGGTCCCGGATACGCCTGCCGCCACATCCCCGGCTGTGCCATCTGCGCGCCCGGCGGCAGCGTCCGCCGCCCGGGGAACCGGCGGCCAGCTTGTCACGGTGACAGCAGCGTCTTACGGCGCAACGCAAGCGAAGCTCACCGCCTACCAGCGGTCAGACGGGCAATGGCGCCGGATCTTCGGGCCGTGGGTCGCGTGGATCGGCCGTAATGGGATGGCCCCGCCCGGCGCCAAGCGGGAAGGTGATGGCCGCACCCCTTCCGGGACGTTCGGCTTCGGGTTCTTCTTCGGGGTCGACCCTGATCCAGGGGTGCGATTCCCGTACCGCAGGGTGGATGCGTCCGACTTCTGGGACGACGACCCGTCCAGCCCGCTCTACAACCAGTGGGTCGATGACCGGTACGCCAGCCCTGGCGCCGATCCCGAGCCGATGGACGTCTCCGCTTATGACTATGGCGCCGTTATCGGGTACAACACGGCCCGCACGCCCGGGCTCGGCAGCGCGATCTTCCTGCACATCAACATCGGCATGCCGACGGCGGGCTGCGTGACGTTGCCGGCGAACGAGCTCCTGGAGATCCTGCGATGGCTGAACCCGGGCGCATCGCCGCGGATCGCGATGGGCGTCGGGGCACTTGGGATGGGCGCCGGGACGCTTGGCGGGTAAGGCGCCAGGCGTCGCGCATCGTTCAGGGTCAGCGCCGTTGCGGCAGGCAGCCGGGCTCCGTCCTCAGGTGAGCGCAACGGCTTCGGCCCATGCGTCGTATTCGTAGATCCATCGCCGGTCGATCAGCTGGCTGCCGGAGCTGTCCCAGCCGGCGCCTTGCCGCCGTGAGCCCAGCTGGACGCGCGCCGTCCGGTCCCGCCGCAGCCCCTGGTATGCGGCCAGCGCCCGCGGCACGCCAGCCGGACTAGTGCTGGCTCCCAGCAACGTGGCCAGCGCCACGGCGTCCTCCAGCGCCTGGTTCACGCCCTGGCCCAGGTGCGGCAGCATCGGGTGCGCCGCGTCACCGAGCAGCGTCAGCCGCCCGCTGCTCCACCTGGG
>JBAUAY010000681.1:0-4158 GCA_049676235.1 Streptosporangiaceae bacterium | reverse complement strand
GCCGAGCCGGTCTTCAGCAGCGCGACGATCTCGCCGCCGCCGTTCCTGGTCCGGTTGACCAGCGCCTCGATCTCATCGGCGGGCAGCAGGCTGGCCAGCGGCTGGCCGTTCACCGTGCAGGCCGAGGGCACCGGCACCATCGTGTCGCCGTGCGAGCCGAGCGTCAGCGTCCGCACCGCCCCGACCGGGACCGCCAGCTTCTCGGCCACGAAGTAGCTGAACCTGGCGGTGTCCAGCATGCCCGCCTGGCCCATGACCCGGTGCGACGGGAAGCCGGACACCTTGGCGGCCAGCGCGGTCATCTCGTCCAGCGGGTTGGACACCACGATCAGCACCGCGTCGGGCGCGTACTTGGCGACGTTCTCCACCACGTTCCTGACGATCTTGGCGTTGACCTCGATCAGGTCCATCCGGCTCATGCCGGGCTTGCGCGCCAGCCCGGCGGTGACGACCACGATGCCCGAGCCGGCGATCGCCTCGTAACCCTCGCCGGCCGGACCGGTGGTCTGGCCGGTCACCTTGGTCTCGAACCCCTCGACCGGCCGCGACTGGTTCATGTCCAGGGCCAGCCCCTCCGGCTTGCCCTCGATGATGTCGGTGAGCACGACCTCGGTGAAGATGTCGTACTCGGCCAGCCGCTGCGCGGTGGTGGAGCCGTAAAAGCCCGCGCCGACGACGGTTACTTTCCCACGCCGGGGGGTTAGGGGGGGCTGACCCTCCTGGCTAGCACTGCGAGACATGTTTTCCGGAACTCCTTCGCCGTGAATGCTGATCTGCGGGCTGGATAGCAAGGACCCCGCCCGTTCGGGATAAAAAGGGGTTTTGATCTTGCTAGGAACCCATGGCCTGGCGCAGATTATTGTCCAGCGCCCCGAGGAATTCCTCGGTGGTCAGGAACGGGGTGTCGCGGCCGACCAGCAGGGCGAGGTCCTTGGTCATCTGACCGCCCTCGATGGTCCGCACGCAGACGTCCTCCAGCGTGCGGGCGAACGCGGTCACCCCGGGGGTGCCGTCGAGCTTGCCGCGGTGCTCCAGGCCCCTGGTCCAGGCGAAGATCGACGCGACCGGGTTGGTCGACGTGGGCCGGCCCTGCTGGTGCTGGCGGTAATGCCTGGTCACGGTGCCGTGGGCGGCTTCGGCCTCGACGGTGCGGCCGTCCGGCGTCATCAGCACGCTGGTCATCAGGCCGAGCGAGCCGAAGCCCTGGGCCACCACGTCGGACTGCACGTCGCCATCGTAGTTCTTGCAAGCCCAGACGATGCCGCCCTCCCACTTGAGCACCTGCGCGACCATGTCGTCGATCAGCCGGTGCTCATAAGTGATCCCGGCCGCCTCGAATTCCGCCTTGAATTCGGACTCGAAGGTCTCCGCGAAGATGTCCTTGAATCGCCCGTCGTAGGCCTTGAGAATCGTGTTCTTGGTGGACAGGTAGAGCGGCATCTTGCGGTTCAGCGCGTAGCGCATCGTGGCCCGGGAGAAATCGCGGATCGAGTCGTCGAAGTTGTACATCGCCATGGCGACGCCGCCGCCGGTGAACCGGGCGACTTCCATCTCGATGGGCTGGCTACTGCCGTCCTCGGGCACGTAGGAGATCGTCACCGTACCCGGGCCGGGAACCACGAAGTCGCTGGCCTTGTACTGATCGGCGTGCGCGTGCCTGCCGATGATGATGGGCTTGGTCCAGCTCGGCACCAGCCGGGGAATGTTGGAGATCACGATCGGCTCGCGGAAGATGACGCCGCCCAGGATGTTGCGGATGGTGCCGTTCGGCGAGCGCCACATCTTCTTCAGCCCGAACTCGGTCACCCGCGCCTCATCCGGCGTGATCGTGGCGCACTTCACCCCGACGCCGTGCCGCTGGATGGCGTGCGCCGCGTCGATCGTCACCTGGTCGTCGGTCTCGTCGCGGTACTGCACGGACAGGTCGTAATACTCGAGCTCGATATCCAGGTAGGGCAGTATCAGCTGGTCCTTGATGTACTGCCAGATGATGCGCGTCATCTCGTCACCGTCGAGTTCGACGACGGGGTTCGCTACCTTGATCTTGGACATGGTCTTCTCAGGTTCCCTTCATCGGTTACTGCTTATGGCAGCAGCAGCGCTACCGCGAGTACCGCGGTTCCGAACACCGCGAACGCCAGCACGTCGGAGGCTTTTCGCCGGGTCGACAGCAAGCCCGCCCAGCGCGGCGGCAAGATCAGCCGGGCCAGCCCGGCGGCGAGCAGCGAGCAGCCCACCAGCGCGGTTCCCCGGCCCGCGTACCGCGATCCCTGCCAGGCGACAAACATGCCCGCGGCGGCACCTGCCAGCACGATCTGGTAGGGCACCCAGGCCAGCCCGCCGGCCACGGCATCGTTGCGGTCGCTGGCCGGCCTGGACTCCCGGGAGCGGGCGGCCCGAGGGCCGGCCACGGCTCGGGGTGCGTCGGCCCGGGGAGCCACGGTTCGGGGTGCGTCGGCGGGGAGCGCGACGGCATCCAGTGGTGGCGCAGTGTTACCCGCCGGCGCCAATCCCCTGCCTGAGCCAGCGTTCGCCGGCCTATCCGCCATGCATGTGCCTCCCGGCTTTCCGCTGCGAAGTTTACCGGTGCCAGGCCCAGGCGTTACCACGGTGTACCCCGTATCCACATGCAATCTCACGGTAGGACCCGTGACACGGGGGTAGCCCAGTGGTAAGACCTTACTCACGTCTCAGATAGAAGGAGGGGTCCGCGGTGGATACACCGTTCCTCCGCATCGAGGAAAGCGGCGAAGTCTTTCCGCTGCGCGACGTAGTGACGACCGTTGGCCGCGGCCAGGGCGTCGACATCCGCCTGGACGATCCCAGCGTTTCCCGGTTGCACGCTGAACTTGTCCGCCGCGGTCCCTACGTCTACGTCGTCGACCTGGGTTTATCACGCAACGGGACCAGGGTTAACGGACGGCCCATTGCGCGTCGCGTCCTTGACGAGGGTGACGTGCTGAGTTTCGGCGCGGCCCGCGGCCGGATCGGCGGGATCCAGCAGGAAGAGATGACCGCCGAGGCCGAGCTGCGCCGTTCGGCCGTGCCCGAGCTCACCCGCCGTGAGCTCGACGTGCTCACCTCGCTGTGCCGGCCGGCGCTCTCCGACGAGGCCTTCGCCACCCCCGCCACGGCGCACGATATCGCCGCTGACCTGGTGGTGACCGAGGCGGCGGTCAAGCAGCACCTGCTCAGGCTCTACCAGAAGTTCCGGATCCCCGGGGGCCCGAACCGGCGCACCAGGCTGGCCAACGAAGTCGTCGCGCTCGGCCTGGTCAAACCGATGCCGCTCAAGCCGATGCCGCTCAAGCCGATGCCGCCGGCTGATGTGGGCGATCAGTTAAACGTGAATGTTGCTGAGCAGCCAGTGCGAGGCCGAGGTGATCAGACCATGCAGGCTGGGTAGGTGCCCGGGTAGGTGCACAGCCATGGCGGGCCAGTAGTACGGGGTCTGCGACGAGGCGAACAGGACGGCGGCGACCGCGAGCGCCCACACGGCGACCGCGATCAACACCGCGGACGTCGGTGTCCGCGCCACGGCGCCGGCCATCCGGTTCAGTTGCCGCCGCGGCCGGCCCGAGCCCGGGCCCAGGCCGTACCAGGCCACCACGGCTGCGGCCGCGTATGCTCCGGCCCGCGGCATGTTCATGCTGTGCGTGAACACGACCGCGAGGCCGTAGACGACCGCGCCGACGATGACCGCCAGCGGGGCCATCAGGACCTCGGTGAGCAGCGCCCTGACTACCGCCAGCGGCGCCGTGACCAGTACGACCAGCAGGTCGCTGGCCTGCGGCCCGCGTACCGACCTGCGCACCGCCAGCTTGCTCTGCGCCCGGTCCGCCGCCCGGAGCAGGGTGATCACGGCCAGCGAGGCGAGCAGCCCGGCCACAGGCAGCACCACGGTCAGCGCCACGGCCGCGACCATGAGGGCGAGGCCGACCATGGTGTTCGGGCGTGACTGGGGGCGCGGGCCGGGGACGGCGGGCTTGGGGCCTCCGGGACCCCAGGGTCCGGCCTGGTCCTGGTAGCCCGGGGCTGAGGGTGGCCAGGCTGGGGACGGCTGGGGCTTCTGCTCCCTCTGTTGTTTTTGGGAACGGCCGGGCTCGTAGTTGACCGGCGGCAGCAGGTCGGCGACGTCGCGGGCAGCCTGCTTGGGCG
>JBAUAY010000680.1:0-8232 GCA_049676235.1 Streptosporangiaceae bacterium | reverse complement strand
GCTCCGCAGCAACTGTCCAGGGATGAATGCCTCCAGCTCATGGCATCCGTGTCCATGGGCCGGATCATCTATACCCGGCAGGCGCTGCCGGCGGTTGAGCTCGTCAATTTCGTGCTTGACCATGGGGACATCGTCATTAAAACGGACGGTGACGGTAAGCTCGCCGCCGCGACCCGACACACCGTCGTCGCGTTCGAGGCCGATTGCCTGGACGCCCAGCAGGCCGGCTGGAGTGTCACCGCGATCGGACCGTCGCGAGAAGTGACCGACCCCGATGACATAGGTCGGCTGCAGAAGATAGACCTCAGCTCCTGGGCTCACGGCACGCGGGAGCACTTTGTCCGGGTTTCACCAGAACTACTAAACGGCCGGCGGCTTCGCGCTCACGGCCAGGATGATGACAACGGTGCGTTTCTGAGGCGGAGCTGAGGGCATTGCCCGGTGCCTGCCGTCCTAGCATGGCGCTCAGCCGCCATCAGCCGCGAGGTACCCGCCACTCCAGCTTGGTTCCCGGAGTGGGTCCCGTCGCATCGGTCGGCTCGAGCCGCAATTCGCCACCGAGTTGTTCAGCTCGGCTGGCTAGGTTGCGCAGCCCGCTGCGTTTGGTCCCAGCCGGGATCCCGGCCCCGTCGTCGATGACCTGAACGGCGAGAATCCCGTCAGGATCCACGTCCACGGTCACATCGACCCCGCTCGCGCTGGCGTGCCGGGCGGCGTTGGACAGAGCTTCACGCAATGCGGCGAGCGCCTGCTCAGCCACCTCCCCGCTCACCGGCGCGGCCAGGCCCGCGCCCAGACGCAGCGACGGGGCGAAGCCGAGCATCGGCGTCATCTCCTCGACTAGGGCTACGATGTCACCGCGCAGGTCCGGCGGGCTGGCAGCGTCGCGGGCCTGCAGCGCGAAGATGGTGGCGCGAATGTCCTTGATGGTCTCGTCCATCGCGTCCACGGCGTTGGTGATCCGGCTCGCGACCTCCGGCCGGGTGATCATCGGCATCGTTCCCTCCAGCGACATGCCGGTGGCATAGAGCCGCTGGATGACCAGGTCGTGCAGGTCACGGGCGATCCGGTCCCGGTCCTGGTAAAGCGAGAGCCCTTCGGCTTCCGAGCGGCTGGCCGCAAGCTCGAGGGCGACGCCGGCCTGCGCCGCGAACGAGGCCACCACGTCCGCCTGAGCCTGCGGGAACGGCAAGCCACCGTGGCGCCGTCCGACAGTGAGCACGCCGCGGACGTTGCCCGGCGCGCCGAGCGGGAACACTACCGCGGGCCCGATATGGGCCATCGCCCCGCGGGCGGCCTGAGAGGCGCGCTCGTCGGCGGCGAAGTCGGCAGCCGTCAGCGGTTCGCCGGTGGCCAGTACCCGGCCGGACAGGGACTGGCCGGCCGGCAGCACCAGGCCGCGGGCGGCGTCGGCACCGTCGCCGTCGGCGTAGGTGATCGTCAGCCGTCGTCCTTTCTCGTCAGGCAGGGCTAGCACGGCCAGGTCGGCCCCGGACAGTTCCCGCGCCTGCCGGGTAATGCCGGCCAGTACCTCACCGGGTGCCGAGCCGGACAGCAGCCGGGTGGTGACCTCGGCGCTGGCTTGTATCCAGCGCTGCTGGCGGCGGGCCGCCTCGTACAGCCGTGCATTCTCGACCGCCACGGCCGCCGCGGCGCCGAGCGCCACCAATACCGTCTCGTCATCCTCGGTGAAGTCCCCGCCGCCGCGCTTATTCGTCAGGTAAAGGTTGCCGAACACCACGTCCCGGATCCGCACCGGGACGCCGAGGAAGCCACGCATCGGCGGATGCCCGTCGGGGAACCCCGACGATGCGGAGTGGACGGTGATGTCGGCCAGCCGCAGCGGTTCGGGATCATCGATCAGCAGGCCAAGCAGGCCACGTCCCTCGGGCCAGTGATGGATCCGGTCGATCTCGTCCTGGCTGAGGCCCACCGGGATGAACTCGGCCAGGCGCTTGCCGTCACCGATGACGCCTAGCGCCCCGTAGGTCGCGTCCACCAGCCCGACCGCGGTCTCCACGATTCGCCGCAGGGTGGACTCCAGGTCCAGGCCGGAGCCGATGGCCAAGACCGCCTCGATCAGGCCGCGCATCCGGTCCCTCGTCGCCATCACGGCCTGCAGCCGTATCTGCAGTTCGGCGAGGAGATCGTCCAGCTGCAGATGCGGGAGAAACTCCGGGCGGTTCCCAGCACCAGGTTCCACCAGCAGATCCTTCCCGATGACGATGCATCGTAAGACTATCCGGCGGGCGGCGAGTGCGGCCAGCAGCATCGCGAGCGGTAGTCCGCTATCTCGTTCGGGGTGTCCGGTTACAGCTGCCCGCCGACGAGGGCGGCCAGGTCGGCCAGCCGGCACGCGTAACCCCATTCGTTGTCGTACCAGCCAAACACCTTGACCAGCGTCCCTGACGCCTGGGTCAGCGCCGAGTCGAACACGCACGACGCGGAGTCGCCGATGATGTCGCGGGAGACGAGGGGATCTGTGCTGTAGCGAAGAATGCCCGCCATCGGGCCAGCGCCCGCGGCGGCGAACGCCTCGTTCACCGCCTCGACAGTAACTTCGCGGCTGACCACCACCACGAGGTCGGTGAGGGATCCGTCCTCCACGGGAACGCGGACGGCGACCCCATCCAGCTTCCCGGCCACCGCGGGGATAACCTCTCCGGTGGCGCGGGCCGCGCCGGTCGTGGTCGGCACGATGCTCGTCGCCGCGGACCGGGCCCGCCGCAGGTCCTTGTGCGGGCCGTCGAGGAGCATCTGATCACCGGTGTAGGCATGCACCGTGGTCATGAACCCCTGCACCACGCCGAACGCGTCGTCCAGCACCTTGACCATCGGGGCCACACAGTTGGTCGTGCAGGACGCGTTCGAAATCACATCATGCCGCTGCGGGTCATAAGCGTCGCCGTTGACGCCCAGCACCACTGTGAGATCAACGTCCTTGCCTGGTGCCGAGATCAGCACCTTCCGCGCGCCGCCCTTGAGGTGCAGTTCCGCGCCGTCCCGGGCGCGGAACTTCCCGGTGGACTCGATCACGACGTCGGCGCCAAACTTTCCCCAGTCGATCTGTGCGGGGTCTCGCTCGGACAGCACCGCGATCGGGCTGCCACCGACGATCAGGGAGTCCGGCGTGTACTCCACCGTGCGACCGAGCCGGCCGAAGGTGGAATCGAAAGCCAGCAGGTGCGCCAGCGTCCGTGGGTCGGTGATGTCATTGACCGCCACCACCTCCAGGTCGGTGCGCTCCAGCGCAAGGCGCGTGAACGCGCGCCCGATACGGCCGAAGCCGTTGATTCCCACCTTGATCGTCATGTGCTTCCTCCTTCTTGCGGGTGCTTTGCCTGTGTAGCCTCGCCCGCCGGCCGCGATGCGGGTAGCGCCGATAGGCACTGATCCGCAGGACCAAGGGCCCTTAAGCGGCTTTCACCGCCCGCTCGAGGGCACCAGACAGGCACAGGCGAAACGGTTCCTGCGCCGCGGGCTTGTGCCGGACTCGTTAATGCCGTTAACTGGGAGCGCGGCCCGGCCGGCCCGGACCTTGCGCTTGTCGCCGCTCGTCTCGTTGACGGCGGGAGAGGTTATGGCAGGCGAATCGATGTCCGAGGCGCTGGCACGTACCCGCCCGAGGCAGGAGCAAAGATGACTGCCTTGGAGAATGAGTCCCGGTCGGCCCACCCAGCACCGAAGGTGCCCCGCACGCGCGATCCGGATCCCGCACCGGGCGGCACGGACGCGCGTGCCGCGGATGCAGCGGGCGGACTAGGTTTTCCCGACATACCGCGGCTGGAACTGGATCAGCTGCTCGTGCAGCTGGCGGACCGCGCTGATGACGTGCGGGCCACGCAGGGGCGGCTGCGTGGACTGCTGCGGGCGAATGCCCTGGTGGCCGGCGAGTTGAGCCTGCCGGTGGTGTTGCGGCAGATCGTGGAGGCGGCCCGGGATCTTCTCGGCGCCCGGTATGCGGCGCTCGGCGTGCTCGGCCCTGACGGAGGAATAGAGCAGTTCGTGCACGCCGGCATGGACGAGGAGCTGGTCGCGAGGATCGGTGACCTGCCCACGGGCCGGGGGATCCTGGGTTTGCTGATCAGCGAGCCGGTCCCGACCCGGCTTGCTGATCTGGCCGCTCATCCCGCGTCGGCGGGGTTCCCGCCGGGACATCCGCCGATGAGCGGCTTCCTCGGTATCCCGGTCCGCATCGGGGAGAAGGTCTTCGGCCACCTTTACCTGACCGAGCGCTGCGACGGCGGCGAGTTCACCGCCGAGGATGAGGAGCTGGCGATCGCGCTCGCCGTGACCGCAGGCGCGGCGATCGCGAACGCGCGCCGGTTCACCGAATCCGAGCAGCGCCGCCGGTGGCTGGACGCCTCCGGCGAGCTGACGCCGTTGCTGCTTTCGAGCCAGGTGGAGCCGCACGCGCTAATCACCGAGCTCGCCGCGGCCGCCGCGGCCGCGGACTTCGCCGCGCTGGCCGTGCCCCACGGCGCGGACGAGGTAATCATCACCGGCGTATCCGGCGCGCTCACCGCAGGAATGATGAACCGGACAGCCTCGCTGGCAGACTCGCTGGCCGGGCAGGCGATCCTCACCGGCAAGGCCAGCCTTGCCACCGGCGGCCGCCGCGAAGCAGCCGCCGCTGCGCTGAACGCCAATATCGGCCCCATGATCGTCGTCCCGCTAGCCGTCGGCGAGCAGGTCGGCGGCGCGCTGATGCTGGGCCGGCTGGCCGTAAATCCTGGGTTCACCGAGACGGACCTGGACATGGCTGCGTCCTTCGCAGGCTACGCCGCTGTGGCCATGGAACTCGCCCGGGCCCGCATCGACCAGATCATTCTGGCCCAGGCAGAGGACCATGACCGCATCGCGGGTGACCTGCACGACCATGTCATCCAGGAGTTGTTCGCCCTCGGCCTGACCCTCCAAGGCCACGCTGCCCGCAGCGACGCGGCCGACGCGGAACGGATTAAGGGCTACATCGACACCCTAGATGAGGCTATCGCCAATATCCGCACCAGCATTTTCGGGCTCCACCAGTCCCGGGCGGCCCCCGCCGGCCTGTATGCCCGGCTCCTGGCGATAATCGAGGAGCACGCGCCGCAGCTCGGCTTCGCCGCCGCCATCCGTTTCGCCGGCCCGCTAGACCCGGGCCCGGACGCAGCCCTGGCCCACGACATCCTCGCCGTTACCCGCGAGGCCCTGTCCAACTGCGCACGCCATGCCCACGCCATGCCCACGCCACCGCCGTCAGCATCTCCCTGGCGCAGCAGGACGGGCTGATCATCCTCGACGTCATCGACAACGGCCGCGGCGTCGGCACCCCCGCCCGCTCCAGCGGCCTGACCAGCATGCGCGGCCGCGCCGAGCGCAACGGCGGTACCTTCCAGCTCATCACCCCAGGCAGTGGCGGCACCCACCTGACCTGGACCGGCCGCCTCCGCCAGGTATAGCTGCGGAGAATCCGAGCTGGCCCCTCAGCCACCGCCCCCGGCGCTGTGACTCCGTACGCGGACATTGTTGCCGCGGATCTAGGGAGGCCGCCGATCCTCGCCGCGTCGTTACCCGCGGGCAGCTACTACCCGGCGCCGGCCACACGCGGATAGAGCCGTGACAGGACATTGGGCCTGCCTGCGCGGGACGTTCGCCTCTGCTACCCAAATGTCGCAGCGAGCATCGTGGCAATCAAATCCCGACAGAAGCGGAGATAGTCATGCGTGCCCTTGTTTACCACGGACCAGGCAAGATGGCCTGGGAGGAAACCCCGAAGCCAGAACTCGATGCCGATACGGACGCGATAGTGCGGGTGGACGCCACGACGATTTGTGGTACGGATCTTCATATTCTCAAGGGAGACCTCCCGGCCGTGCCTGACGGGCGGATTCTTGGCCACGAAGCGGTCGGGACCGTCGAGTCGATCGGCAGCGGCGTAAAGACGGTCAAGGTGGGCGACCGCGTTCTGGTGTCGTGCGTCTCGGTGTGCGGGACCTGCCGGTTCTGCCGCGAGGGCCGCTCAGGGCAGTGCCTGGGCGGGGGCGGCTGGATCATGGGCTACATGATCGACGGCACCCAGGCTGAGTATGTCCGGGTACCTTTCGTCGACACTTCGACCTACCCGGTGCCGGCCGGCGCAGCAGACGAGGACATCCTCATGCTGTCCGACATCCTGCCGACTGCCTATGAGGTTGGTGTCCTTAACGGCGCTGTGCGGCCGGGCGACGTAGTCGCGGTCGTCGGGGCCGGTCCCATCGGTCTGTCAGCGATCATGGGCGCCCGCCTGTTCAGCCCGAGCCACATTGTCGCGATCGACCTGGCTGAGTCCCGGTTGGAAGCAGCGAAGGCGTTCGGCGCGGATGTCACTGTGAACAACGGCCGCGAGGACCCGCTAGAGATAGTCCGCTCGATGACTGACGGGCTGGGTGCTGACGTGACCATCGAAGCGGTCGGGGTGCCTGTCACCTTCGAGCTTGCCGTCGAGCTGGCCCGGCCAGGCGGCCGGATAGCCAACATCGGCGTGCACGGCCAGCCTGCGACCCTGCACCTGGAAGACCAGTGGACCAGGGACATTACCATCACGACCGGCCTGGTCGACGCGTACTCCACGCCGACGCTGCTGCGCCTGCTCGCCAGCCACCACATCGACGCCGGACGGTTTGTCACTCACCGCTTCGCGCTGGATGAGTTCGACAAGGCCTACGATGTGTTCGCCAGGCCAGCAGAGACCGGAGCGCTCAAGGTCGTCCTGAGCCGAAGCGCCTAATGCCGCGTGCCGCTACCTCCGATGACACGGTCCCCGCCCGGCCGCTGACCTGGAGGCGGCGGCATTTCTGCGGCCGCTGCGAGCCGGCCTTTCGTCACCCATCACTTTGCGCGAGACGAGTTCAGTAAGGCCTACGACGTTCCCCTGGGCAACTGAGACTAGTGCGCTCAAGGCCGCGCTTTCCTAAAGAATCGAATCGAAAATGGTGTCCCGCAGGTCCCTGAATGGCCCGCTTCAGGGCGTCGATTTCATGCCGGGCTTATTTCACTTTCGCGGCGAGTTGCAGTCGGCGCGGCGTCCGCTCCGACTGCGGCGCTCGTCGGCGCCCTGAACGTGGTGAGACCTGCGGGTGGCATTGGTCATCAGGGCGTACCCGACCCAGATCAAGACACCCAAGAACGCGAGCATCCCAATCCCCATGAGGGCAACTGCCCAGACGGGCCAGCCGCCGCCCGTTCCTCCGTATCCGAACATCATCGCGGTCATCTCCTCCAAGCCCGGGCTATGCCGGGCAGATGACCCAATGTTGCGGCCAAATATCCTTCCGGGCGAAGTGTCATAAGGCATGCGAGATGGGGACCTATGGCCCTGCCTCCATAGGCAGGGAGCGAACACTGTAGAGATGAGCGAGGCGGACGACGTTTCTCGCCGATAAAAGAGAGAGCTCACAATGCCAAGCACAACAACTCGCGCGATGGGGATGGGTTTCCCGGCGTGGCCGAAATATGCCCTGCGGATTATCTTCGGGGGGATCTGGCTGATCGACGCGGTGCTCAAGTGGCTGCCGGGATTCCGTTCCAGTTACATGAGCAGCATCTCAGGCGCGGGCATGGGCCAGCCCGGCTGGCTGCAGTGGTGGTTCCACTTCTGGACCTACCTGCAGCACCCGGCTCCGTCGTTCTGGGCCGTCCTGGTGGCGATCCTTGAGACGCTCGTCGCGCTGGCGGTGATCCTCGGGTTCGCCCGTAAGGTCAGCTATATTTTCGCCGCGGTGTTCTGCGTGGTGATCTGGGCGGCGGCCGAAGGGTTCGGCGGGCCGTACGGCTCGGGTGCCTCTGACATCGGCACCGCGATCATCTACGCCCTGGTGTTCATGTGCCTGCTGACGCTGGCTGCCTACACCGGCACCGACCGCTACAGCGCGGACTACTACCTCGAGCAGAAGATCTCCTGGTGGCACAAGATCGCCGAGGTGGGCCACCTGGTCCAGGAGCAGCCGGTCCCGGCCGCAACGGTTCCCGCAGAGCCGGCCATCCTGACGCCCGCTACCGCAGCCCTTCCGGCCACGGCAGGCCCGGCAGGCCCGGCAGGGCCAATGGGCCCGGCAGGCCCCGCAGGCCCGGCAGGCCCGGCAGGGCCGGCCATGCCGCTCGTGCCAGTAATGGACGGCGCCCGGCCCGAACCCGTCACGCACTGACCTCTCAAGCACGCGCAAAGGCCACCGGAGGATCTCATGAAGAGCACCCGTCTCGCCGCGGTGA
>JBAUAY010000679.1:0-3786 GCA_049676235.1 Streptosporangiaceae bacterium | reverse complement strand
ACCCCGCTGGCGCTCGAAGAATCCCGCAGCCTGCCGGCCGCCGGGTCCTCCGGGGACATTGGGTCCGGGGCAGCACAGGAGCCAGCGGCCGGCCGCGACGCGCCAATGCGCGCGGTGAGCTGGCGTTCTGGTCACGACCGGCCGCCGCCTAACCTCGGGCCACCGCCGTCGCGCCTGGACTGGCGCAAGCGGCGCTCCTTACGGGCCGGACGCTGACCGCAGGCGACGCGGCTCCCGGTCGTGCCGGGCCCGCCCAAGAGACCCGGACGTACGCCGTACCCCGACCGGATAGCATCACCCGAGATGAGCACAAGCAGCCCGCCGTCCCGGCGGTTCAGCCTCCCTCTCCGTGCCCGCCTGGCCACCACGGTCGGCGGGGCGGCTGGCCGGGCTTCCCGGCTGGCCGGCCGCGGCGACGGATCGGTCATCGGCGGGGTCATCGGGCTGCGGCTTCAACCCGATCTGCTCTCGCTGCTCGCGCGGGGGCGGCAGGTCGTCCTGGTGACCGGCACTAACGGAAAGACCACCACGACCAGGCTAGTCACAGCGGCGCTCGGCACCCTGGGGCAGCAGATCGCGTCCAACGCATTCGGCGCCAACATGGAGGCTGGCCTGGTCGCCGCGCTCGCCAAGGCCCCGGACGCCACCTTGGCCGTGCTCGAGGTGGACGAGAAATTCATGCCCGCGATGCTGGAGAAGACGGCCGCCCGGGTAGTGGTGCTGCTGAACCTGAGCCGGGATCAGATGGACCGCGCGGCGGAGATCTGGATGCTCGCGCGCCGCTGGCGAGCGGCCCTGGCCGCCGCCCCGGGCTGCCGGGTCATCGCGAACGCCGACGATCCGCTGGTGGCGTGGGCGGCCGGCCAGGCTCGCCAGGTCACCTGGGTGGCCGCGGGCCAGCGCTGGCGCGACGACTCCTGGTGCTGCCCCCACTGCGGATCGCACCTCCACCGTGACGGCGAGGACTGGTACTGCGGCGAATGCCCGAACCGGCGACCTTCGGTCCGCTGGGTGCTCGCGGGCGACGAGGTGATCGATCCTACCGGCCGGTCCCAGCCGCTCGACCTGGCCCTGCCCGGCCGGGCCAACCGGTCCAACGCCGTGATCGCGTTCGCCGTGGCGGAGGTATTCGGCGTCACCGCCACGCAGGGGATGAGCGCGGTCCGGGAGGTAAAGTCGGTCGCGGGCCGGTACACGCAGGTGGAGCGGCAGGGCTGCGCGCTGCGGCTGCTGCTGGCCAAGAACCCGGCCGGCTGGCTGGAAGCACTCGACATCCTGGTGCCGCCGCCGGTGCCCGTCCTGCTGGCGGTGAACGCCCAGACACCAGACGGAAAGGACACCTCCTGGCTCTGGGACGTCGACTACCGCAGGCTTCGCGGTCGGCCGGTGTTCGTGGCCGGGGAGCGCAAGCTCGACCTCGCGGTCAGGCTGGAAGCCGACGAGGTGGCCTTCCGCATGGTCGGCAGCGTCGACGAGGCGGTCGAGGCGGCCCACAGCAAGTCCATGGAAGTGATCGCCAACTACACGGCTTTCCAGCAGATCCGCGCAACCCTCGGGCGCGTCGGTTGAGCCGGGCTCGAGCCGGAGACACAGCCGAGCCGAAGGGGCGCGGTGCCGCCTGGACTGAGGGGCGAGGAACGAGCGACAAGGGCTCGCCGCCGCAGGCGGCCAGGCAGGCAAGGCGGCGCCAGTGAACGGGGATGCGGAGGTGGGTGAGGTCCCGGAGGCGAGCAGGAGGAACCGCATGCGCGACAGCCCAGGCCGGTACCGGCCCCAGGGGCCGTCAGCGATCCGGCTGGTCTGGGTTTTCCCGGACCTGCTCAGCACCTACGGCGATCGGGGCAACCTGCTCGTACTCGCCCGCCGGGCCCGGCTGCGCGGCCTCACGGTCGAGATCGCCGAGGTCAATTCCGACCAGCCGGTGCCCGTGGACGGCGACATCTACCTGCTCGGCGGCGGCGAGGACCTGCCGCAGATTCTCGCCGCGCGTCGCCTGACGGCGGACGGCGGACTGGCCGCGGCGGCGGGCCGCGGTGCGGTGATCTTCGCGGTCTGCGCCGGCTACCAGATCATCGGGACCGAGTTCGGCGGCGTGGAAGGCGAGCCGGTGCCCGGACTCGGCCTGCTCGACATCCGCAGTGGCCGGGGTGAGCGGCGGGGGGTTGGGGAGATAACCGCGGACGTCGATCCGGCTCTCGGCGTCGAACGGCTCACCGGTTTCGAGAACCACCAGGGCGTGACCCGGCGCGGCCCGGAGGTGAGGCCGCTGGCCACCGTGGTCACCGGCGTCGGCAACGGGGACGGGACGGAAGGCGCGTACTCCGACCGGGTGGTCGGCACCTACCTGCACGGGCCTGCGCTTGTCCGCAATCCCGGCCTGGCCGACATGCTGCTCGGCTGGGTGGCCGGCCCGCTGCCGCCGGTTGACCCCCGGCAGGAGGATCTCGTGCTAAAGCTGCGCGCCGACCGGCTGGCCGTGCCGGGCCCACCGGCCTAGACCCTGGTACGCCGGGCCGCGCTGACGGGTCTTTCAGTAGACCAGGGCCTGGGCGCCCTCGGCCATCACCTCGGCGACGAACGTGGCCGCCCCGGCGATCCTGATGCCGTCGATCAGATCGCCGGGCCCGATATTCCTGCGGGCTGCGCACTGGGTGCACACCGTCACCGAACCCGCGGCCAGGACCCCGGCCAGCAGGTCGGCCAGCGGCGCGGCATGCGGGAGTGAGAAGTCCTCGGCCCGCCCAGGGAGGCCGAACCAGGCGGACTCGCCGGTGAGCCACAGCGAGACGGGAACGCCGCTTGCGGCCGCGGTCGCGGCGACCGTGAAGGCCTGGTTACAGCGTTCCTGGTCGTCTTTGCCTGCGGTGACCTTGATGACGAGCCGGGAATGGGCCCGGGAATGGGCAGCGTGCTCGGGCATGGGAGAAACTCTAGCCGGGCGCGGCCGCCCGAGGGCAGGCCAACCGCGCCGGATACGGCGCGCCGCGGGACCGCGCGGGTGCCTCGCCCGTACACTGCGGCCTATGCATGGGATGCTGAGCGCTGCGATCCTGATTGGCGTGTTCGCCGTGACCGCCGCGGCGTGCCTGTACCTAGCCGTGCGGGTGTATGCGGCTGGAGGGCGCCGTGGCGATACATCCTGACCTTGAGCCGCTGAGCTTCCTGCTGGGGCGGTGGGAAGGCGCCGGAATCGGCGGTTACCCGACCATCGAGTCGTTCAGGTTCGGGCAGGAAATCAGCTTCAGCCATAACGGCAAGCCGTTCCTGATCTACACCAGCCGAACCTGGCGGCTCGACGAAGAAGGACAGATCGGGCTGCCGCTCGGCACCGAGTCCGGGTACTGGCGGCCACGGCCGGACAGCCAGATCGAGGTGATGCTCGCGCACCCCACCGGGATCGTCGAGATCTACCTGGGCGAGATATCGGGTACCCGGATCGAGATGGCCACCGACGTGGTGGCCCGCACCGCTACCGCCAAGGAGGTAACCGCGGGCCACCGGCTCTACGGGCTCGCGGGGCTCGATCTCGCCTACGCCTACGACATGGCGGCGATGGGCCAGGGGCTACAGCCGCACTTGTCAGCCCAGCTCAAGCGGGTCGGCTCAGCCGAGTGAGCGGCTGAGCCGATAGAGGTAAAGCTAGAGAAAGATAAATAGTCCCCGGGCGACTCCGGCACCGCGCTCTAGCGCCGTACCGGGGACGACTGGACTAGGTCGGCCAGCCCGGGGACTCGGTGTCTGCCAGGTTTTAGCCGGCCGCCGCCTCGCTGGACGTCATGCCGGCGG
>JBAUAY010000678.1:0-1985 GCA_049676235.1 Streptosporangiaceae bacterium | reverse complement strand
TCTAACCCGAAGTTCCCGGGGAAGCAGACGAAGGCAGGAAGTGTTGATTGTGGCACGCGGCTGGCTAGCGTTCGCTCTGAAGACTAGGCGGCGGCGCGCTATCCCCGTCGTTCTCGGTCACACGAACATCAAGAGGAAAGGGCTGGCCGTTTCATGGCTGACGCACTGCCGGTATCGACTCTCGCGGAACTGGACGATCCGTTCGCGCAGCTGACCGGGCCGCTGGCCAGCACGACCCGGCTGGACTTCGAAGTCGTCGACTCAGCCCGGCTCACCCCGCACATGCAGCGGCTCAGGCTGACCGCCCCGCAGCTCGACGGGTTCAGCTATCTGCCGGGCCAGGACGTGATGCTGCTGGTGGCGGCCGAAGGTAACCGCCCGGTACGGCGGCGCTACACGATCCGGCAGCTTGACGGGGCCGCGCGGCTGCTCACGCTCGACATCGTGCTGCACGGCGACGGTCCCGGCGAACGCTGGGTGCGGTCGGCCCGGTCCGGTGACAAGATCGAGGGCATCGGGCCGCGCGGGAAGATCACCACGTCGGCCACGGCCGACTGGCACCTGTTCATCGGCGATGAGTCGGCGCTGCCCGCGACGTTCGCGATGACCGAGGCACTGCCGCCCGGCCGCCCGGCCACGCTCGTGCTCGAGATCCCCGAGGAGAGCGACGAGCAGGACCTGGCCGCCGCAGCGAGTACCCGCATCTCCTGGCTGCACCGCCTCGGCGCGCCCGCTGGTGACCCGTCGGCCCTCGCCGCCGAGGCAGCCGAGATCGAGCTGCCGCCCGGCCGCGGCCATGCCTACCTGTTCGGCGAGGCGACGGTCGTGTCCCGGCTGCGGGAGGTCCTGGCCGAGCGAGGGCTCGGCGAGGACCAGATGTCACCCAAGGCCTACTGGGGCCGCGGCCGCGCCAACGCCGGCCACGGTGAGCCCGCCCGAGACGCCTAGCCGAAGGCGGCGATGTCCTCTCGGGTTGAGATGCGCGGTGTAGCTGGCTCGGTCGGCGCCAGGAGGGCCACATAATCGCCGTCCGCCACGGCGAAGCCTAGGCCAACGTGATTTAGGGTGGTCGGCGTAGGCTTGCGGCCCGGTTGTGGCGGGTGGAGCATCTGCCCGCTGGGAGGGGTGTGTTCCGTCACTGGACATCGGGGTTTCGGGGAGGTGCTGCGCGGTCATCGTCGTGCGGCGCGTCCGACACTAGAGCAGCTCGCTGCAGTGTCAGGAGTTAGCGCCCGGACTTTGTCGGATATGGAGCGCGGACGGAGCAAGGGGCCTCAGCACCGGACCGTAACCGCTTTGGCGGATGCGCTTCTGCTAGCGGGGGATGCGCGCAAGCAGTTTATTGAGCTGGCGCGTGATGGTCGGCTGCGGGATCACTGGACACGTCCGGCTGGTGTGTGTGAGCTGCCGCGGCCGGTTGACGACTTCACCAACCGCGCCGCGGAGCTGGCCTGGATGAGCGAGCTGGCGTATGCGGAGAGTTCGCAGGGTGCCGGCGTGGTGGGCCTCATCACAAGCTCAGGGGGCATGGGGAAAACCACGCTCGCCGTCCGGGCCGCCCATGTGCTGCGGCCCAGCTTTCCTGGTGGGGTGTCGTTCCTCGATCTGCTTGGTATGTCCCAACAGCCTATGGCTGCCGGTGACGCGCTGCGGCTGCTGCTTCGCGCGCTCGGTGTCGCGGATGAGCAGGTCCCGGGTGATATCCAGGGGCGTGCTTCTTTGTACCGGTCGGTGCTGCGGGACAGGCGTGCCCTGATCGTTCTGGACAATGCCGGGTCGGAGGAGCAGGTGCGCCCGCTGGTACCCACCTGTACAGCCCCTCCCAGCAGCGCAGGACGGGTCAGCATTGCGTGTCGTCTCAGAGGGTTAGCGGGCGGCCGGTGAGGTAGCGGGCGATGGGGCCGGCGGCGGCGGCGCGTGAGGGCGGGTGGAAGGCGAGGGCGCGGGTGGCGCTGAGCAGGTAGGCGATCTCGGGTGATTCGATG
>JBAUAY010000677.1:0-12634 GCA_049676235.1 Streptosporangiaceae bacterium | reverse complement strand
GCGCTCGGCCGCCGGGTGCTGTTCATCGGCTCGGGCGGCCTGTCGCACGACCCGCCGGTGCCGACCCTTGAGGGCGCGGCCCCGGAGGTCGCCGCGCAGCTCATCTCCGAGGGCCGCCATCTCACCCCGGAGCAGCGCGCGGCCCGCCAGATGCGCGTCATCCAGGCCGGGCGCGACTACTCCGCCGGCGTCTCGACGATGCAGCCGCTCAACCCGGACTGGGACCAGCACCTGCTCGCCGTGCTCGCGTCCGGCGACCTGGAGCAGATCGACACGTGGAGCACGGACTGGTTCACCGAGCAGGCCGGCCACTCCGCCCACGAAACCCGCACCTCGATCGCGGCCTACGCTGCGCTCACGGCCACCGGCCCGTACCAGGTCACCGCCTCGTTCTACGAACCCATCCCGGCCTGGATCGCCGGGTTCGCCGTCACCACTGCCCGGCCGGCCTCCGCCTGACCGGCACCACCATCTCCGCGGCCAGGCCCGGAGCGAAGGGAATAAACGACATGGATTTCTGCATAGGCACGTGCGCCAAGATCGACCAGGTCGACCTGGTCCGGCAGGCCGAGGACCTCGGCGTCACCCACTTCGGCGTGGGCGAGGGCCCGCTGCTGTTCTCCGACCCGTACCAGCAGATGGCGCTGGCGTCGCAGCAGACGTCGACCATCAACCTGGGCACGATGGTCACCAACCCGCTGACCCGGATCGCCCCGGTGACCGCGAACTCGATTGCCACCTTGAACAAGCTGGCCCCGGGCCGGACCTTCCTGGGCATCGGCACAGCGAACAACGCCCTGCGATCCATGGGGAACCGGCCGGCGACCGTCAAGGAGCTCGTCCACTCGGTGGAGGTGATCCGGGCCCTGCTCCGCGGGGAACGTGTTACGCACTGCTGGCACGGCCAGGAGACCGAGGTCGAATTCCTGGACCCCAACGGGCTCTGGTATGACATCCGCGACGTCCCGGTGTGGATGGCGGCCGGCGGCCCCAAGGGCCTGAAGGCCGCGGCCGCGCTGGCCGACGCCGTCGTCTACTGCCTGGGCCCGCAGCCGGACATGATCCAGCTCGTCCGGCGTGAGCTGGACAAGGCCGTCGCCGAGGCCGGCCGGCCTCCCGGTTCGGTCAAGCTGATCTCGCTGACCTGGTTCTACCTGCTGCGCAATAGGCAGACCTGGGAAGACGCCGTCACCGAGGGCTTCGGCTCCGGGCCGATCTCCTCGTGCCTGACCAACGCCGGGTTCATGAATGAGCATGTCGAGGAGCTCGGAGAGTCGATCGTGCAGGCTTCCACGCAGGCCGCGATGGCTTACCTCGGCGACCCGCATGCCCCGGACCGGCCGCACTACCTGGAGACCTGGGCCAAGTACCTGCGCGGCCTGGACCCGGCGCACAAGCCGCTCATCACCAAGGACCTGGTCGACTACTGGTGCATGTACGGCGGCCCGGCTGATGTTCGCGAGCAGACCCAACTGATGCTCGACAACGGCGTGGACCTGGTCAGCGTGTTCCTGTCCAATCCGTTCACCGCCGAGCGCGACGTCGACGACATCGGCAATTCCATCCTCGCCGCAGCCTGAGCCCGGCGCGGCATCTCACTCACGACACAGGAGAAGAACATGGACCTGACCCCCTCGCGTACCGCGGTCATCGCCGTTCACATGCAGCACGACATCGTCACCGCCGACGGCGCCTTCGGCGGCTTCTTCGCCGCCCAGGCCGCGGAACGCGACGTCATCGGCCAGGCCGGCCAGCTGCTGGAGGCCGCCCGCCGGTCCGGCGCGACCGTCGTCTACACCCGCGTTGCCTGGCTGCCCGGGTACCCGGACCTGGTCGCGAACTCGCCGCTGCTGGGCATGGTGGCGCAGTTCGGGGCCCTGGTCGAGGGCAGCGGCAAGGCCGAGATCGTCCCGCAGCTGACCCCGCAGGACGGCGACGTCGTCCTCACCCACCAGCGGGTCGGCGGCTTCTCGGCCAGCCAGCTGAACCTCATCTTGCGCTCCCGCGGCATCGACACCGTGCTGTTCGCCGGCGTGGCGACCAACGCCTCGGTGGAGAGCACCGCCCGGCAGGCCAGCGACCTGGGCTACCGGACCATCGTCGTGGCCGACGCGTGCAGCGCCGCCGATCCCGGCGCCCACGACGCCGCCGTCGCCTCGCTGGGCCTGCTGGCCGAGATCACGACGACGGCCGAGGCCGTCCAGGCACTGTCCGGCGTAGCGGTGACCGCATGACCGCCGCCACCGTCACCCGCGACACCCCGGTCTGGGTCGCGCTGTCCGCCACGCCGCACGCCATCACCTACGTCCAGGTCGGCCCGTGGCGCACCCGAGTCCTGCAGGCAGGCCCCGAGCAGGCCGAGGCGCTGATGCTGATGCCCGGCACCGGCGGGCACCTGGAGGCTTACGCGCATAACATTTCCGCCTTCGCCCAGCGGTACCGGGTCATCGCCTACGACTACCCCGGGCACGGCTACACCACCCACGCCACCGCCGACCTGGAGCTGCCCGACTACGTCGAGCACCTAGCCGGCCTCATGGACGCCCTGAGCACCGGCAAGGCGCATCTCATCGGCGAGTCCCTGGGCGGCTGGGTCGCGGTGAAGTTCGCTGCCGCTCACCCCGACCGGGCCGGCAAGCTCGTGCTCGACACGCCAGGCGGCACGATGGCACGACCGGAGGTCATGGAGAAGATCCGCAACCTGTCCCAGGCCGCCGCCGACGATCCCACCCCGGAGCGGATCCGGGCCCGCCTGGAATGGCTGATGGCCGACCCTGCCACCGTGACCGACGAGCTCGTCGCGATCCGGCAGACCATCTACGCCCAACCGGGCTTCGCCGAGTCGATGCGGCACATCTTGTGCCTGCAGGACCCGGAGATCCGGCGCCGCAACCTCATCACCGACGCCGAGCTCGCTGCGGTCCCCTGCGGCGCGCTGGTCGTGTGGACCTCCGACGACCCCTCCGGCCCGGCCGGCGCCGGAATGGAGATGGCCGAGAAGATCCGCGGCGGCCGGTTCGAGCTGATCCGCGGGGCCGGTCACTGGCCGCAGTGGGAGCAGCGGGACAGCTTCAACCAGCTGGTGCTCGCCTTCCTCGCCGAGCGGTGAGCACCATCCCGGCCGACCTCGCGGAACCGGAATACCGTCTCCCAGCCCCGGAACAACACCCCCGGCACCCGAAGCCCTCCCGGGACTGATTTCACGAAAGGCTGAACCGCACCATGACTGACTTCGACACCGATGTGCTGGTGGTCGGCACCGGCCCGGCCGGCGCTGCCGCCGCGCTCGCCCTGGCCACCTACGGGGTCCGCGTCCATGTCGTGACCCTCTGGAACTGGCTGGCCAACACCCCCCGGGCGCACATCACCAACCAGCGCGCCGTCGAGGTCCTACGCGACCTCGGCATCGAAGAGGAGGCGAAGAAGTACGCCACCCCGTGGGAGCAGATGAGCGAGATGCTGTTCTGCACCAGCCTGGCGGGCGAGGAGATCGCCCGGATCAAGGCGTGGGGGACGGGGGACGACCGGGTCGGTGACTATATCGCCGGCAGCCCCTGCCCGCTGCTGGACATCCCCCAGCTCTACATGGAGCCGCTGCTGGTGAAGAACGCGGCCGAGCGTGGCGCGTCGTTCGCGTTCAACACCGAGTACCTGTCCCACGTGCAGGATGACTCCGGGGTGACGGTGCGCCTGCAGGACCGGCTGTCCCAGCGCGAGTACGAGGTCCGCGCCCGGTACCTGATCGGTGCCGACGGTGCCCGCTCGAAGATCGCCGACGAGATCGGGCTGACGCTGGAAGGGCAGCTGGCCCGGGCGGCGACCGCCTACGTGCTGTTCCGCGCCGACCTGCGCCGCTACGTCGAACACCGGCCCGGCATCCTGCACTGGATCATGACCCCGGCCGCCGCCTACGGCGAGATCGGGATGGGCCTGCTACGGGCGATCCGCCCCTGGCACACCTGGATCGCCGGCTGGGGCTTCGACATGGCCGACGGCGAACCGGACTTCGCCGACGACGCGGTCAAGGCCAGGATCCGCGGCTATGTGGGCGATCCCCATCTCGACATCGACATCGAGGCCACCTCGGTGTGGTACGTCAACCAGGCCTACGCAACCAGCTACTCGGCCGGCCGGGTGTTCTGCGGCGGCGACGCGGTGCACCGCCACCCGCCGTCCAGCGGCCTGGGCTCCAACACCTGCATCCAGGACGCGTTCAATCTCGCCTGGAAGCTGGCGTTCGTCATCCACGGGCACGCCGGCGAGTCCCTGCTGGACTCCTACTCCCTCGAGCGCGCTCCGGTGGGCAAGCAGATCGTGGCCCGGGCCAACCAGTCCCGGGTCGACTACGGCCCCATCAACGAATGTTTCCGCACTGTCGGCCAGGCCGACCCGGTCGCCGCCGGCCTGGCCAAGGTCCGCGACCCCGGCCCGGACGGCGTCGCGGTCCGCGAGGCACTGCGCAAGGCGATGGAGGTTAAGGCCAGCTATGAGTTCAACGCCCAGGGCGTTGAGCTCAATCAGCGCTACACCTCCAACGCGGTCATCCCCGACCCGGACGCCGGCGAGGAACAGTGGCGGCGCGACCCCCAGGTCTACCTGCAGGCCACCACCAGGCCGGGCGCGAAGATCCCGCACGCCTGGCTCGTCGACGAACACGGGCAACGGGTCTCCACCCTCGACGTCACCGGCAAGGGCAGATTCTCTCTCGTCACCGGCCTGGCCGGCCGAGCGTGGGTGCACGCCGCCCAGAAGGTCAACCTGCCGTACCTGCGCACCGTCGTCATCGGCGCCAAGGGGACCGAAGACCCCTACCTGTCCTGGGCCCCAGCCCGGGAAATGCACGAGGCCGGCGCGCTGCTCGTCCGGCCCGACGGCTACATCGCCTGGCGCCAGCCCAAGGCTGTATGGGATGACAGCGACGCCCTGGCACAGCTCGAAACCGCACTCCACGCGCTTCTCGGCACACGGCCCTGACCGAACGACCCGGACCAGGTGCGTCCACGCGGCATCCCGAGCAGCGCCGCGCGCAGCGGCACCGCCCGAGGCGCGAGGCGGCGCCGGCCGTGGCCCCGACCCCGCTCCCTTCAAGGCATCAATCCCCGGCCAACGGGTCCGACGCAGGCCCGGCACGCCGAGCGGTCACACCCCCCAGCGACAGGAGAACCGGCCATGACGACCATGCTCGCCGCCCGGCTGCACGAGATCGGCAAGCCAATGCAACTCGAGCAGATACCGGTACCGACCCCTCGGCCCACCGATGTCCTCGTGCAGGTCAAGGCCTGCAACCTGGTACCCAACCTAAAGAACGTGCTCGCCACCTACGCCGAATGGTTCCCCTACCTGCCGTTGCCCCGACTGCCGGCCATCTTCGGCCTGGACTCGGCTGGAGTCGTCGCACAAGTGGGCAGCATGGTCACCGACGTCAACGTCGGCGACCGGGTCTACGTCAACCCCGGCCTGTCCTGCGGCGGATGCCGCGCCTGCCGGCGCGGCGAGGACCAGAACTGCCCCGCTTACACCTTTATGGGCTACTTCGGGTTCGGCCTCGGCGCCCAGCAGCTGTTCGACGCCTACCCCTACGGCGGGCTGGCCGAATACCTCACCGCACCCCAGCGCAACCTGGTCAAACTACCCGGCAGCGTCAGCTTCGAACAGGGCGCCCGCTTCGGCTACCTTGGCACCGCCTTCTCCGCACTGCGCAAGGCCGGCGCCGGCCCCGGCCGCACCGTCCTCATCGACGGCATCAGCGGAACCCTCGGCCTCGGCGGATGCCTCATCGCGCTGGGCCTCGGCGTGACCCGGATCCTCGGCACCGGCCGCAACGCCGCCCTGCTCGACGACGTCGGGGCCATCGCCCCGGACCGCATCGACGTCCTGCCCGCCGGGACCCGGCCGTTGCGCGAATGGGCCCTCGAACGGACCGGCGGCGAGGGCGTCGACATCCTCATCGACGCCCTCGGGCCCGGCGCGCCCGCCGAGTCCATGCTCGAGGCGATCGCCACCTTGCGCCGTGGCGGCACCGCCGTGGACATCGGCGGCATGATGGAACGCCCCGGCCTGGACTTGTTCGCCATGATGTGCTCCCAGATCAGCGTCATCGGCAGCCTCTGGTTCTCCACAGGAGAAGCCCAGGACATGGCCGCCCTGGCCGGCGCCGGCGCCCTTGACCTCTCGCACCTCGAGCACCACACCTTCCCCCTCAGCCAGGTCAACGAGGCACTCGACAACATCCCCGAACGCCACGGCGGCTTCACCAACTTCATCTGCCAGCCCTGACCGCACAACCCCTCCTGTCGTCTGCGATCGTGGTCGCAGCCCAGGCCACGCGGCGGGCTATGGCCTGTCCGTCAACTCCAGCGCCAGGTATTTGATCATCGATACGATTGCGTTAGGAGGCTCCGCCCTTTCGACGAGAGAGTCCGAAGCCAGTGACAAACCAAGTGACAACGCCCTCAGGCAGGGGCCGACGTAGCGCGACGTACACAGACATTTGGACCGCCCTGACCTGCGGTAATCCGACCCAACGCGATGGCATCAGACGAAATCGGCATGCATGGTAAGGAGAAGGTCTACGGTTCGATTCCGTAACGGGGCTCCAGCTCAGTGAAATAATTCGAACGCTCTGAACAGGCTCTGGGGGCCATTCCGGGGGCCACGTTCAAGCCACACAGGGCCACGCGGGGCATCGGTCTTGTCCTGTCTCATCCCATCTGAGTCAGGCGTCGTGGATCTGAGTCATAAGCTCGTTTGTCCCGTTGACCTGAGTCATTCGGCGTGGCGTCCGCGGCGGCCGTGAACGTTGGCTCACGCCGAGATCCGCGCTCAACGCGACCGGATCGCGGTCCTCATGGGCCAGATCCACGACCTGGACGCGAATGGCCCCAGGACAGCGCACAGCTGATTACTCCCGGGAACACGCCCTCATTTCGCAGATGAGGGCGTGTCTCCCTGTACCTGTGCAGCTCACAGCGTGTCAACCTGCTCTGCAGCGCCGAGGAGTTGGTAGTGAGTAGTGAGCTGCCTTTCATCACCCGCGGATCCACCTGAAGCCCAGAATCGAGCAGACACGCTGGCGCGCTACCCGGCAGGGCAGAGGCAGGCTGAGGCTGGGCTGAAACCAGGACCGTTAGGCATAGTTCTTTGGGCCGACCGGACGATGGTGACGCCCTCCCAGAACCCGGTCACCGACGGGATGGGTGACGGCCGGTCAGCGCCACAAGCTTGTCAATGACCGGCGCGTCGGTACTGACCTCGACCGGTGCGTCGAACATGCCGGAGGGCGTCCGGTCGACGATCGCCCGGGCCAGCGGGTAAATGGCCTTCATTGCATCGGCGGGCAGCGGCCCCGGGTACCCGATCGCGGTGCCGAGGTCCCAGGCGTGCACGATCAGGTCGAGGATCATCTCTTCCAGGTACGCCGCTACTGGAGCCGGGCCGCGGGTGATGGCCACTGAGCCACTCAGCGCGCCGTCGGCGTGGAACGCCTCGGCGGACATGGCCGCGGCCAGGTCCCATTCGCGGACACGGGTGAGTCCGTCTCCGTCGGCCGGACCCAGTCCGGCCACCACCGCCCGGGCCTCGTCCATGTCCAGGCCGGCCAGCAGAGGTCCGGCCCAGCGATGTTCGTCGATCAGATGCCAGACCAGCTCGGCCACGGTCCACTGCGCGTCCGGGGTGCCGGTTTGCCACTGATCATCAGCGATGGCGTGCACGCGCTCGGTGAACGCCGCTTGCGCGGTGAGGAAGATCGCGATCAGGTCATCGGCAGTCACACAGCGAGCCTACGCGTCTGTTTCGAGCCGAACGAGGATGGCTTTTCCGGCCCGTGCGGTGAAAGCTGTCCCGCTCGAAAATTGGTTTCGGCAGGTGACCTGCAGGTCTTCCGCGAGTCAGGCGGCGTGGGTGTACTCGTTGATCAAGCCGCCCAGGACGGGTTTTCGGCGGATCCGTTCGTTGTCGACGTCGGTCACGGTGGCGCGGGGAGCGTCAGGTTCGTCGTCGGGGACGCGTTGGGATATGCCCTGGTGCGGCCGGGCCGTGTTGTAGTGCACCTGATACTCGGTCAGGACGGTGTGCAAGTGTGCCTCGCCGAGGATCAGCACGCGGTCGAGGATCTCGCGGCGCAAGGTGCTGACAAGGCGCTCGCAGGTCGCGTTCATGCGCGGAGCCCGAACTGCGGTGCGCAGTATCCTGGCGTCAGCGGCCTGGAAGACGGCGTCGAACGAGGCGGTGAAGTTCGATCCGCGGTCGCGGAGCAGGAACTTGATGCCCTCGAACTGCTCGCCGAAGCTCATAGCCAGGTTGCGGGCCTGCTGCACAGTCCACTCGCCGGTGGGGTTCGCGGTAACGCCGCCGAGGTGCATCCGGCGGGTGCCATGCTCGATAAATACCAGGACGTGCAGTCTCTTCAGCAGCACGGTGTCCACGTGCAGGAAGTCCACCGCCAGGATCCCGGCGGCCTGCGCGTGGAGAAACTGCCGCCACGTTGGGCCCGCGCGGCGAGGCGCCGGATCGATGCCCGCGGCACGCAGGATCTCCCACACCGTGGACGGCGCGACCATCACGCCGAGCTTGGCCAGTTCGCCGTGGATCCGGCGGTGTCCCCCAGAGCGGATTCTCCTTCGCCAGGCGAACGACAAGGCGGGCGATGCCCGGGACCGTCGGCGGGCGGCCGGACTTGCGGCCATTGCTCATGTCGTACTTGCTCGCAGCTAGGTTGCGATGCCAGGCCAGCAGCGTCGCGGGTGTAACGGGGAAGATTTCGGTCCAGCGCCGGCGCGGGAGCAGCCGTGCCAGCGCGGCGAACCACACCCGGTCCGTCGGCTCGTACCGGACCTTGCCGGCGTGCCGGCGCAGGACCGCGTTCTCGTGCCGCAGCACCAGCAGCTCAGCATCCTTCGTCATGTCCCTGCGGAATAGCAGCACAACTAGGCCGAGTATCCGGCGAACCAGCAGGTAGACGATCTTGAGCAACACGCGGCCAGCCAACCACCACGGCGCCCTGGCCGCTCGCGAACGCACAGGTCAGCCACGCAATCGATTATTCGAGCGGGACACGTACCCGCGGTCTACAGCAAGGCGCATTTCGCGGCGCGCCCGCGCACGGGGCTTCTCCGGAGACGACCGTGGCTTGGTTGGGCCCGGCCCGTGCAGCAGGTCTCAACGTGGCATACGGCGAGCCATTCGTGTTCTTCGGCTTGCATGTCGTGCCACAGATGGCGGACCCTCAGCGGGTCGCCGTCAGTGATCGCAAGCTTCCCGTCTTCCGCTGGTCCGGGATTGATGGGAGTCCACCGATCGTTCTTAGTCAGCCCCCAGATGACCGGCTGCTGGCACCTCCGGCAGGACCGCGACCCTGGCCACCCTACCCATCCTGTTCCTGGCATCCGATTTACCTCCCCGCCCTCCATGGGTCGCAGTGGGAAGCAAGTTACCTCTGCCCTCTGACAAAACAGGATGACCTGACCGTGCCCAAGGAGGCACGGTGCGGTCCAAGATCGCCGTGCCATTAGCGTGCGATTAAGCCCGGTAAGAACTGGTATCTCACGGTCACTAGCGGATAGCCAGCTTGGCAGCTCAGGGCACGTGAGAGCCCTGAAAGGCCCCGATTCCCAAGCTGATAGTGCGGGTTCGGTCCCCGGCACCCGCTCCACGGCAAAAGCTCCAGGTGAACAGGGCCATCCTCCCGGCGTGGCTTATGGCGTGATGTAGGAGAAGTTGTACTTCTCAGCCACGCCAGCCATGGCGGCAAGATCCGCCGGGTCGAGCGGCGGACCAGCAACACCGCGGCGGCCGGGCTTACCGATCTCGGGGAACATGGCCTCCATACCGGCAGGGGAGTACATGAACAACATCTTGGCTGAGCCCGCGCCCACGTTCCGGTAGCTGTGCGCGACATTCCTGGGCACGTAGATCGCGGCGCCGGGGTGGGCATCGTACGTCTCGCCGCCGACGGCAAAGACCATGTGCCCCTGGAGCAGGAAGAATGTCTCTTCCTCGCGGTGGTGGGCATGGGGTGGCGGTCCGGCCTCAGGCAAGACGAGCGCCTCCAGCAGAGTGAACACCCCACCGGTCTGCGCTCCGGACAGCAGGGTCGTGTAAGTGTCGCCGACGAGGAAGACGGACTCACCGCCGTCCGCAGGGACATGCACGGGACGCTGGCCGGGTGCGCTCATGGCCCCTCCTCGGTAAGCTAACGGGTCCTTCTAAGATGGGCGCCGGCCGGGGCGGCGCATAGTTGCAATTTGGGTTGCAGTTCACCACCGTACGCCACCGTCCAAGGCGGACCGATCAAGGACGTTGGTCCAGCCTGAACCAATCCGGACAGCCGCGACCCGAGCTGCTAACGCGGTTGGGATTCACGTCTCTCCAGGGTTCAAATCTCCGAGCCCGGGTCTGTCTCGGCGCTGCCATAGTTGGCAGATGGACACGTTGACGCGATACGACGGCTGGATGCGGCGGGTCATCGAGGGGACTCTCGACTTCTGGGGTGAGCACCGGCGGGACCTGAGCACCACGGCGCAGTACGCTGCCTGGCGCCAGCTGGCCGAAGCGCGTGGCGTCGACACGAATCTGCAGTACCGCATGACCCGTAGCCTGCTGCCAGAGGTCATCTATGCGGCTGGCGGTGTCGAGCGGGAGCTGGGGCAACTCCGCACGGCCCCGGCAGATGTGCAGCAGTTCGCTGACGAGTCCCTTGCTCAGCACCCCCGAAGCCCAGAAGAATGGCCGACTTCTGGCTTGCGCATCGCTGCCCCCTCGATGCGGGAGGCGTCCTACATCTTTACGAACCTGCTCAGCTGGGCGCGATCCACATTGGATCGGACCGAGCGCGGGGACAGGCACGGCGATGTCAGAGAACCGGCCGGGCTACTCCCGGCTCTGGCACCCGGGCCGCTTCATGACAGCGTGGAGGTGGCACTCCGGAATCTCCGGGCCTCTCTTCCCGACTACCGGCTGCTTGTGAACTACTCGCTTCATGCAGGCGCTGTGACCGGAGGCGGCTCGGCCACTGCCGAACTCCTGCCCACCGGGCGAGTCGTGGCCCGTGTGCCCGATCCGCTCACGGTACGAATCTTGACGTGGGAGGTATTTGAGTTCACCCAGGATCGCGACATGCTGACCTATGCGACCGAAGTAATGGAAAGCATCGCGATATTTGTCGATAAAGTGATTGGTGCCTTCGAGGCCAATCGTCCAGCGAGGGTAGGCGGACCGCCACCTACCAGGGCCGAGGGCTGATCGGAGCCGTTCCACGGCGACTGCTGCCAATACTGCTGCCAAGCCGATGGACAACGCCTGCCACCTGCGGACAACTCTGGAATGTCGGCCCAGCGTACGGACCGCGGCGGACGGTCCTGGACGATGTGCCTATTCCTACGGATCTGAAGGTTGGGGTCGGGACGAAGGGCGTACGTCAGATTTGTAGGTAACCAAGATCATCTTCGAGGCACCGCAGGTCAGAAAGCTCCGTCTGAGTGTCAGATGTGTGCAGACGGCGGCACATAGACGGCGGCACATAGACGACCTGCATCTACCGGCCGCGTCGAATGTCAGACCTCCTGCCGATACTGAACCTCATGGAACAACGACAGCCTTCGGAAACCGAAGTCATCATCCGCGGCGGGATCCTGGCTGAGAGCCTTAACCCCGGCACGGGGTTCGACGGCCACGGCATGCGGATCATCCGCTGCGCAAGGTTCGAGGTCACCGGCGCCGCCGATTATCAGCCGCCCATCTGGACCTTGATCGAATTCGAGGCGCCCGCGAGCAGCAGCGACGCGCTGGCCAGCGAACTGGCCGACAGCCTGCTGAGCCCGGGCTGGTATGCGAACTGGAACAGCGACATCGAAGCGACCGTGGTCTTTCCCGGCAAGATCTTCCGTTACCCGCGCGGCGACCAGGCCGGGCGTGAGGAAGCCCTGGCACACGGCCGTTCCGTTGGCGTGCCCGAGCCGCAACTCGACTGGACCGACTGACGCCCGTAACGGAGCGTTTGCCCTGGCCAGTGGATACCAGCCGTCCCGCGTCGGCCAGGCGGGCGAGATAGCCGCTGACCAGGGCCGATGCGGAGACTTGGCGCGCACGGCGAGATCTGAGTGTTTTCGACACCCAGACCGAGGCTCTGACCAGTCATGATCTAAAAGACCTACACCTTTGGCGCACACCCTCGGGACGAAGAGGCCGCGATCCGGGGGCACGGAGGCACGGCGTGCGATCCGCGTGCGATAGCGAGCGGCCGACCACGGTCACGCAAGGGTACTCATGGTCACTCAACAGTGGCGGGGACGAAAGCAACCAGTCAGCATTTACGCTGGTCAGAGCACTAAAACCTAGTCCAAAACTGGTGGTCAGAGGCAGGGGAGGGTCTGGGCAGGGCACGGCGCGGTAGCGGCGCCGGGGGAAGGCCCGAGGGTGGTGACGAGCACCAGGGCGCGGAGGTGCCAGGCGTCGTGTGCGGCCGTAGACGACACTCAAGCGTCAGAGGTTTCGCGGGCGATCGATCACGTGGTTGTGCCGTGGTTAAAGCGGTACCGGGTCTGGGTGTAGGGGCTCTTACCGAACGAGAGGACCTTCACCGGTGTGACGCCGAAGACGAGCCCCTGGCGGCCATCGGCATCGCCGAACACCTCGC
>JBAUAY010000676.1:0-4719 GCA_049676235.1 Streptosporangiaceae bacterium | reverse complement strand
AGTGACGGTAGATCGTGCCCATCCCGACTCCGGCCGCGGCCGCGATGTCGCGGACCGGCGCGTCCACGCCCGAGGCCACGAACACGGCGGCGGCCGCGTCGAGCAGGGCCTGTTCGTTGCGCCGGGCATCGGCCCGTTTCCCGCGCGTCCGCGCTGCTGGCCCGTTGCTGTCGGGCACCGTGCCCTTCCTCTCGTCGCCGCGTTTCGTGGCCGCGTTGCAAAACGGAGCAATGCTCCGTATAGTGAGCGGAGCGGTGTTCCGCTTCTTATGGTGCCATAACGGAAGGACCAGACGTCCCCATGTCACACAAGACCGTTCCCCGGTTCGGGATCGCGACGGCGCCACAGCAGGTCACCTACCGCGACGTGCTGCGGGTATGGCGAGAGGCGGACGCGATCCCGCAGATCGAGCATGCGTGGGTGTTCGATCACCTCCTGCCGATCGCCGGCGACCTGGACGGGCCGATCTTCGAAGGCTGGACGCTGCTGTCAGCGCTGGCCGCACAGACTGAACGGCTGCGCCTCGGGGTGCTGGTGACCAGCAACCGCTTCCGGCCGCCAGCGATGCTGGCCAAGATCGCCGCGACCGTCGACGTGGTCTCCGGCGGACGGCTCGACTTCGGCATCGGCGCCGGCTCACGGCCCAGCCTCCCGATGGCCCGGCGTGAGTACGAGGCCAACGGCCTGCCCTACCATGACTTCGCCCACTCGGTCGGGGACCTGGCCGAGGCGTGCACGGTCATCCGGCGGTTGTGGACTTCGGAGCAGCCGTTTGACTTCGACGGCAGCTATCTCCACCTGACCGGAGCGTTCTGCAACCCCAAGCCCGTGCAGCAGCCGTATCCGCCGATACTCATCGGGGGACGCTCGGCCGAGACGCTGCGCGTGGTCGCCGAGCACGCCGACCTGTGGAACATGCCCGGTGGTGACATCGACGACGCCGTCCGCCGCAGCGCGATGCTGGACCGCTTCTGCACGGAGATCGGCCGCGACCCCGCCTTGATCACCCGGTCCATCGTGCTGCCGGTCTCCTACGACCACCCTGGTAACACGCGCAAAGCGATCGCCGAAGCCATCGACGCAAGCTTCCCGCACATCATCCTGAGTCTGCCAGTCCCCTATCCGGAAAAGGTCGCGCAGTGGGTCGCCGACGAGTTCATCTCAGATCGCGGTCCTGGCGCGGACCGCGGACAGGAATGAGGCGTAGCTCCAGGACAGGTTGCTGACCTGCGCGTCAAAGTAGGAAAGGGTCCGTTCGGGATCGCGATCACGCCATGACAGGGATCCGTCGGACGCCCCAGCTCGAAGGTGGTCGAACAAGACAGGGCGTTGATCTCACCGCGAATGAAGCGCTGCTGGGGGCGGGACCGGCTCGACCGCGCCGGGCGGCAGGAACGGGCTCGGCTCGCCGGCGCCGGAGACGTGGAGGTGATCCCGGGCCCTGGTGCAGGCGACGAACAGGACGCAGCGTTCCCGCTGCAGGTCCTGAGCGTACGCCAGGGGGTCCTCGGTCTCCGGGGTGACGGCGCCCGGTTCCGGGACCAGGCCCTGCTCCACGCCGACGACGGCGACGGCCTGGAACTCCAGGCCCTTCATGGCGTGCATCGTGCCGGTCCGGACGGCCGGGACATGGCTCCGGCCGCCCAGGGAGGCGGTGCCGATGCCGGCGGCCTCCAGCGCCTCGCGCGCCTCGCGGACCAGGGCGGCGGATCGGGCGGTCACGCCGACGGCATGAGGCTCGAGGCCGGCCGAAAGCCACGAGCGAACCCGTTCGGCAAGAAGGCCGAACTCCTCGGTCCGGCTGGCCGCCTGCCACGCCTGCGGGCGCGGGCCGTGCATGGGCGAGCGGTAGCCGAGCAGTGAGTCCGCCTCGCCGTCCAGGCCGGTTACCGGGTCGGTGCCGAGCAGCGGCAGCGCCCAGGCCAGGATCTCCTGGGTGGTCCGGTAGTTCAGCGACAGGCGGCGGCTCCGCCCCCGGACGCTGATCCGCAGGCTGGCGAGGGCGACCCGATTGCCGTAGATGCGCTGGTGCGGGTCGGCCGCGATGAACAGGTCGTCGGGGCCGGGATCGACGGCCGCGCGGAGCAGCCGCCACTGGGCCGGGTGCAGGTCCTGGGCCTCGTCCACCAGGATGTGCCGGTAGCGCGGCGCTCCCGGCTGGCGGAGCAGCTGGGTGGCCTCGTTGGCCAGCTGGAAGTGGGTGGACTGCCGGGCTGTGGCGAGCTCGGTCATGACCCGCTCGGCAACCTGCCAGACCTGGCTGCGCTGGGCCTTGGTGAGCGGGCGCCCCCGGCCGGTGCGCAGGCAGGTCAGGTAGGCCGGCTCGGCGCGCAGGTCCTGAGCCAGGATGACCTGCTCCCACTCGTTCTTCAGGAACGCCGGGGTGAGGTCGAGGCCGGCGTCCGCGGCGGCCTGCGCCCAGCGAACTCGCAGCTCCCGCTCGTCGGCCAGGACCGGCGTGCCGCGGGCCTGCTTGACCACGCGATAGGCCAGCCGGTCCACGTTGAGTACCTCGATCCGGCCGCGTACCGCGGCGTCGGGGATCAGCAGGTCGAGCTGGGCGTGGAGTGATTCGGCCAGGTTGCCGTTGAACGTGGTCAGCAGGACGGGGCGCGGGAGCCTGGGTTGCCCGGCGCGTTCGGCCAGGATGGCCGCGCGGTGCAGCACGGTCACCGTCTTGCCGGTGCCGGGGCCGCCGGTGACCTGGGCCGACCCGGAGTAGCTCACGCGGTAGGCGATCTCGTGCTGGCTCGGGTGCAAGAACGCGCGCCACGCGGCGAACGGGTGGGCCAGGATCAGGCGCAGCTCCTCCTCGTCCCGGACCTCGAGCGCCCGGGACGCCCGTGCGGCGCCGAACCGGTGGCTGGCGGCGAAATCATTCACCTTCTCGTGCGGCAAGACAGTGAGCAGGCAATATGTGTCGCCACTGTCCGGAGCGAGCACGACGCCGCGCCAGACGCCGTCGATTCCGATCGTGCGGATACGGCTGTCCCGACTGTCACGCGGCGTCTCAAGGAACGGCCCGGCGTGGGTTTGCCTGGCGAACTCGGCAATCGCCGTATCGACCGCGCTTCGCGTGTTCCTGTCCAGCTTCGCGTACTCTGCGAGAAATTCCTTCCCGATCGCCAGGCGCGCCACTGGCTACATCCTCCCTGGCCAGCTGTCCCAGGCTGGCTGCCCAAAGGGCATGCTAGATGATGCGGCGCACGAGCGAAGGCGAACAGGGACACTCCGGGCAGGCACGGCATGCACCCGCCTGGCCAGCCGGGACGCTGGCCGGGGATCTCTGATTCGGGTTAAGTCGTCGTCAGGGGACGGAAGCGGTCGTTGACCGGGACGCGCGAAGGCGGAAGCGTGGTCAGCAGAAGCTCCTCACGCTTGCCGCGATGACTCGCGGTGTAGCTCCGGACATCGTTTGCTTATGAGCCTGCAGTGACGAATGTGACATTAAACCGAACCACTGATCGCCTATACCGAAGCGAATAGGGGAACCTCTGCGAAAGTGGTTCCGGATTTAGCGCTGCGGACCGCGTTGCGCGTCTCAGGTCCGGTCGAAGGGTTCGGGGTAGGTGAACATGCCGCGCAGCCGGGGCTGATATTCGCTCAGGATGCGGACCTGGAAGTGCGGCTGCCATTCCGGCCTGGGCGGGGTGATCTGGTAGGCGGTGCTGAGCTCGAATCCGAACCGGCGGTAGTATCCCGGGTCGCCGAGCAGGGCGACAAGCGGCTCGCCGAGGGCGTCAGCCGCGCCCAGGATGGCATGCATGAGCGCGCTGCCCGCGCCATGCCGCTGATGGTCCGGCCGGACGGCCAGCGGGCCGAGCGCGAGGACGGGGTCCTGGCCGACGTGCCCCCGGGTGCCCAGCACATGGCCGATGACCTTCCCCGCAGGGGTGGCCGCCACCAGGGACAACGTCGGGAGCCACGCCGGGCCGGCCCGGAGCTCGTCGATCAGCCTGGCCTCGGGCGGGATCTGGCCCGGCGGCCGGCCAGGGGCGAACGCGGCGGTCGTGATGGCGCGGATGACATCGGCGTCGCGCGCGGTCTCGCGTCGGATCAGCACGCGGTCACGATGGCCCGCCGGCGACCCGGGGCGCAACCGGATTTCGCGGCGATCCTGCGTGGCCTTGTTACATGACAGCGGAGGATGCCCTGATGCGCTCGGCCGCGCTGGGAGCCTGCTGGACGCCGGCCTGATATGCGGGAGCCCAGGCGGTGAGGTCGGTGATGTCCGGACCGAGCGCCTCGATCGCGTCGGCGTCCGGGATCAGCTGGACGAGCTGCTGGGCGCCTGCCGCGGTACTGCTGATGCCGTAGATGTGTGCCATGGGCTCAGCGACGATTACCACACGGGCGTCGCCTGCCAGATCGACGTTGGTCCCGGCTCTGAGAGCGCCGTCGATGTAGCGGCGCCCGTCGATGGTGATCGGCGGGGCGGTCGCGGGGAAGGCGGTGCTGGCGGCCACGGCCTGCGGCAGCGAGGCGGCGCCGTGCCGGTCCCAGATCACCGCTTCGCCGGTTTCGGCGTCTACCGACGGGATCAGCAACGGCCGGTCGGGCCATTGCGCCGCGCCGACCAGGAACCGCATCCGGGCGATGGCCGCCTCCTGGGTGCCGGTCGAGGCGATCACAGCCAGCCGGCCAGCCCGGCGCAGGGCCTCGGCCCGCTCAAGCCCGGGATCGCCGAGCGTCGCGAACACTTCGGCGAGCCTGTCCGGG
>JBAUAY010000675.1:0-7879 GCA_049676235.1 Streptosporangiaceae bacterium | reverse complement strand
ACCCGCAGGCGGTCAGCCCGGCCGCCGCGGCGCGCGCGGCGGTCGCCGCGCTGCGTCCCGCCGGGGCCCACAGCACCCGATGCCCGGCGTCGGCCAGGCACTGCCCGACGGCAGCGCCCATCTCTCCCGGATGTAGCAGCCCGATCGTCATGTCGCCCATGCTCCTATATCACCAGGTGCCGGAGAGGGACGCGACGCCGGCCGTCAGCGCGGGGATCACCCGGCGGGTCCGTGGCGTTGGCTTTCGCGTAACGGAGACGCAGGCGAGCCGCTGTGGTTGCGTGCCCGTCCGTAAACGTAGGACGGTAGAGTCCCGAGTGACTACAAGACCCAGTGTCTGCTAGAAGACGTGCGCTGCGAGGAGCAGGAAGTGCCGAAGCTCGTTTATGACTTCACAGAAGGAAATAAGGATCTTAAGGATCTGCTGGGCGGTAAGGGTGCCAACCTGGCCGAGATGACCAACCTCGGCCTGCCGGTGCCGCCCGGATTCGTCATCACCACCGAGGCATGCCGTTACTACCTGAAGCAGGGTTCTACGCCCGCAGGCCTCGACGAGGAAATCGCGAGCCACCTGGACCACCTGGAAGCGGCGATAGGCCGCAAGCTCGGTGATCCGGCTGACCCGCTGCTCGTCAGCGTCAGGTCCGGGGCGAAGTTCTCGATGCCGGGTATGATGGATACCGTCCTGAACATCGGCCTGTCCGACGAGTCGGTGCAGGGCCTGGCCAAGCAGGCCGGCAACGAGCGGTTCGCCTGGGACTCCTACCGGCGCCTACTCCAGATGTTCGGCAAGACCGTGCTCGACATCGACGGCGAGCACTTCGAACACGCCATCGACGCCGCCAAGAAGGCCAAGGGCGTCAGCAATGACCTCGACCTAGACGCGGCCGACCTGCAGAACCTGGTCGAGACGTTCAAGGGCATCGTCAAGGCGCAGACCGGCCGGGACTTTCCGCAGGACCCCAGGGAGCAGCTGGAGCTGGCCATCAAGGCCGTATTCAACTCCTGGAACTCACCGCGCGCTATCCTCTACCGGCGCCAGGAGCGCATCCCGACCGATCTGGGCACGGCCGTGAACGTGGTCGCGATGGTTTTCGGCAACTTGGGCATGGACTCGGGCACCGGCGTCGCGTTCACCCGGGACCCGAGCACCGGCGCCCAGGGCGTCTATGGTGACTACCTCCAGAACGCCCAGGGCGAGGACGTCGTGGCCGGGATCAGGAACACCGTCCCGCTGCAGGACCTGGAGAGGATCGACAAGGCCTCTTACGACCAGCTGATGCAGATCATGCGGACGCTGGAGAACCATTACCGCGACCTGTGCGACATCGAGTTCACCATTGAGCGCGGCAAACTGTGGATGCTGCAGACGCGGGTGGGCAAGCGTACCGCCGCGGCCGCCTTCCGCATCGCCATGCAGCTGGTGGACCAGGACCTGATCGACCTGGACGAGGCGCTGACCCGGGTCTCCGGCGAAGAGCTGGCCCGGCTGATGTTCCCCCGGTTCGACACCAGCGGCGAGGTCACCAAGATCGCCACCGGCATCAGCGCGTCGCCCGGTGCCGCCGTCGGCCAGGCCGTCTTCGACTCGGCCCGCGCGGTCGAGCTGGCCGCCAACGGCCAGAAGGTGATCCTGGTCCGCCGCGAGACCAACCCGGACGACCTGCACGGCATGATCGCCGCCCAGGGCATCCTGACCAGCCGTGGCGGCAAGACCAGCCACGCGGCTGTGGTCGCCCGCGGCATGGGCAAGACCTGCGTCTGCGGGGCCGACGAACTCGACGTGGACACCAAGGGGAAGAAGTTCACCGCCCCCGGCGGCATCACGGTCAGCGAAGGCGACGTGATCTCCATCGACGGCACCAGCGGTGTCGTCTACCTAGGCGAGATCCCGGTCGTCTCGTCCGAGGTCGTGCGCTACTTCGAGGGCGACCTGCACCCGCACTCCGACGAAGCCGACGACCTGATCCGCGCCGTGCACTCGATCATGGTGCACGCCGACGACAAGCGCCGGCTGGGCGTGTACGCCAACGCGGACACCGGTCCGGACTGCGCCCGGGCCCGCCGATTCGGCGCCGGCGGCGTCGGCCTGGTCCGCACCGAGCACATGTTCCTCGGCGAGCGCCGTCAGCTGGTCGAGGACCTGATCCTGGCCGACACCCAGGAGGAGCGGCAGCACGCGCTGGATGCTCTGGAGCCGCTGCAGCGCGGCGACTTCGTGGAGATCCTGGACGCCATGGACGGGCTGCCGGTGACGATCCGGCTGATCGACCCGCCGCTGCACGAGTTCCTGCCCGACCTGACCGACCTCAGCGTCAAGATCGCGCTGGCGGGCGACAAAGCGACCGAGAAGGACAAGGTGCTGCTCGCGGCGGTGCGCAGGCTGCACGAGCAGAACCCGATGCTCGGCCTGCGCGGCGTCCGCCTCGGCCTGGTCATCCCGGGCCTGTTCGAGATGCAGGTCCGCGCGATCGCGCACGCCGCCGCGGAGCTCAAGCAGGCAGGCCGGGAGCCGCGTCCGGAGGTGATGATCCCGCTCACCGCCACCGTGCAGGAGATGGAGATCATGCGCGAGCGCACCGAGAAGGTGCTCAAGGAGGTCGAGGAAGAGACCGGCGCCCACGTGCACACCATGATCGGCACCATGATCGAGGTGCCGAGGGCGGCCGTGAACGCGGGCCCGATCGCCGCCAGCGCCGAGTTCTTCTCCTTCGGCACGAACGACCTGACCCAGATGACCTGGGGCTTCTCCCGTGACGACGTGGAGGGCTCGTTCTTCAGCCGGTACATCGAGCTGGGCATCTTCGGCGTGTCGCCGTTCGAGACGATCGACCGCGACGGTGTCGGCCGCCTAGTCGACATCGCGGTCAGGGAAGGCCGGGCCGCCCGGCCCGACATCGAGCTCGGCGTCTGCGGCGAGCACGGCGGTGACCCGGATTCGGTGCACTTCTTCCACGAGGTGGGCCTGGACTACGTATCCTGCTCACCGTTCCGCGTCCCGATCGCCCGCCTGGAGGCGGGCCGCGCGGCGCTGGCCGCGGGTGGCTCCGACAGCAGGTAAAAGGTAAGAGTGCGGAGAGGTTACGACGAGAGCGCCACGGCCCGCTGGGTGCCCGAACCACCCAAGCGGGCCGGGCGCAGTGACTTCGAGCGAGACCGGGCCCGCGTGCTGCACTGCGCCGGGCTGCGCAGGCTGTCGGCTAAGACCCAGGTCGTCGCGGCCGGCTCGGCCGACTTTCCGCGGACCCGGCTCACTCATTCCCTCGAATGCGCGCAGATCGGCCGTGAACTCGGCGAGGAAGTCGGCTGCGACCCGGATCTGGTGGACGCCGCCTGCCTGGCACACGACATCGGCCATAGCCCGTTCGGCCACAACGGCGAGGCCGCCCTCAACGAACTGGCCGCCCGGTATGGCGGGTTCGAGGGCAACGCCCAGTCGCTGCGCCTGCTGACCAGGCTCGAACCCAAGGTCGCCGGGGCCGGCCTCAACCTGACCCGGGCCACCCTCGACGCCACCCTCAAGTACCCCTGGTTCGGCGAACCAGGAACCAAGTTCGGTGTCTACGCCGAGGACGCCGAGGTCTTCAACTGGATCAGGGCGGGCGCGCCGGCCGGGCGGCGGTGCCTGGAGGCCCAGGTCATGGACTGGGCCGACGACGTGGCCTACTCAGTGCACGACCTGGAAGACGGTTTTCACGCCGGCCTCATCACCTTCGAAAACCTTAAATCTCCGGCCGAACGATCCCTGGTATCCCGCACCACCGCCCTCACCTACTGCGACGATGACGTATCCGAGGCCGAGCTCACCGAGATCCTGGACGCGCTGCTCGCCTTGGATATCTGGCCCGATTCCTACGACGGCGGCCCCGCGGCGGCGGCCGCCCTGAAGAACCTGACCAGCGAGCTCATCGGCCGCTTCTGCGTAGCCGCCCAGCAAGCCACCATCGCCGGCGCCCAACTCACCCCCTCCAGCACTACTAGCCCATCCAGTCACACCAGCCCCGTGGGCCACTCCCTGATCCGCTACGCCGCGGACCTCGTCGTGCCCCGGCGGCAGCGGCTGGAGTGCGCCCTGCTCAAGGGGATCACCGCCCATTACGTGATGACCCGGGCGGGAGTGATCGCGGCCCAGGCGCGGGAGCGCGAACTGCTGACCGAACTGGCCCACGCCATCGAGCGCGGCGCCCCCCGCACGCTCGACCCGCTGATCCGCCCGGCCTGGGACGCGGCCGGAACCGACGCCGCGCGCCGCCGCGTCGTCATCGACCAGGTGGCCTCGCTCACCGACACGTCGGCCATTGCCTGGCATCATCGCCTCTGCGCGCCCGGCGCGTCGTAGCCTAGGGCGCATGCCTACCTTTGTGATTGCCGGCGCCAGCCTGGCCGGGGCCAAGGCCGCCGAGACGCTGCGCGACGAGGGATTCGACGGCGACATCGTGCTGCTCGGCTCCGAGCCGGAGCGCCCGTACGAGCGCCCGCCGCTGTCCAAGGGCTACCTGCTCGGCAACGACTCGCGTGACTCGATCTACGTGCACGCTGCCGAGTGGTACGCCGAGCACCAGGTGGACCTCGTCCCCGGCGTCACCGTCACCGCCATCGACCGCGGCACGGCCACCGTCGCCACCTCGGGTCCCGCGGGCGACGCGGAGCTGTCCTACGACAAGCTGCTGCTCGCCACCGGTGCCTCCCCGCGCCGCCTGACCTTCCCCGGCTCCGACCGCGAGGAGGTGCTCTACCTGCGCACGGTGGGTGATTCCGACCGGCTGCGTTCGGCGTTCCAGCGGGGCCCGCGGGTGGTGGTGGCCGGGGCTGGCTGGATCGGCCTCGAGACCACCGCGGCTGCCCGCTCGGCCGGCTGCCAGGTAACCGTGCTCGAGCCGCAGCCCGGCGCCCTGCACGACCAACTCGGTCCCGAGCTCGGCGCCGTCTTCACCGGCCTGCACCGGGCGCACGGCGTGGAATTCCGCTTCGGCGAGCGGGCGGTCGAGTTCCGCCCCGGCATGGTCATCACGTCCAGCGGCGCCGAGATCCAGGCCGACATCTTCGTCGTAGGCATCGGCGCGGCCCCCAACGACGACCTGGCCGCCCGTGCCGGGCTCGAAGTCGCCAACGGCGTGCTGACCGACGCGGCCCTGCGCACCTCCGATGAGAATATCTTCGCCGCCGGCGACGTCGCGAACTCGTTCAACCCGCTGCTCGGCCGCCGGGTCCGCGTCGAGCACTGGGCCAACGCCCTGAATGGCGGCCCGGCCGCCGCCAGGTCCATGCTCGGCCAGCCCGTCCGCTACGACCGGGTGCCTTACTACTACAGCGACCAATACGACCTCGGCATGGAATGCGCGGGACTGCCCTCGCCCGGCGCCTACGACCAGGTCGTCTACCGCGGCGACCCGGACCCGCATACCGCGCTGGAGTTCATCGCGTTCTGGCTCTCCCACGGCGTCGTGATCGCCGGCATGAACGTCAACGTCTGGGACGTCAACGACGATATCCAGTCCCTCATCCGCTCCGCCCGCGAAGTAGACCCCGCCCGCCTCACCAACCCCGACATCCCCCTGGCCGACGTCTAAAGCGCATCACTCAGCTTCGCGTGAGTCTGCCTGTCGGCCCCACTAACCCATCCGCCTCACCCAGGGATACCCTCGCACGACGCCTCACCGCCAAAGCCACATCACACGAATCCCTGACGTTCCAACCTCCCCATCGGTCTCATTCACCTCACATGTCCCGCTGCGGAGACAATCTCTCAAGCCTCACTCACGCCAAAAAACTCACTAACCCCGCCCGCTACGGAATATGCCGGGTTTCCGCGGTTGATCCGGGTTCCGCGGTTGATCCGGGAGCATGGGGGGTACCTGATCGACCGCACGACCCCGATCCACCGCATTGTTCCGGCGTGGGGCTGGGGCGTTGGACTGGAGTCGGCTGGGGGCGTTGGACTGAATGTCGGTGGTTGCCGTCACACTGTCCGGCATGGTGCGTGAGCTTCCCTCTACCCTCCGCTACCTGGCCCAGCGCCAGCGCGGCGTCGTATCCCGCTCGCAGGCCATGCGGGCAGGGCTCTCTCCTGGCATGATCAAGTTCAGGGTCAGGAGCGGCCAGTGGCAGCAACTGCATCCTGGCGTCTACGCGACCTTCACCGGAGTTCCCGGCCGCGGCCCGTGGCTTTGGGCGGCGGTCCTCTCGGCAGGTCCAGGCGCCGCGCTCAGCCATCGGACGGCTGCTGAACTGCACGGGCTTACCGATAGTCCGACGAATCCGATTCACGTGACGGTTTCCCGCCAGCGTCATGTCGTAGCCGTTTCCGGGGTCAGCCTGCACCGGTCGGCCCGGGCGGTCGAGGCCATGCAGGGCCAAAGCTATCCGCCGCGGACCACGGTCGAGGAGACCGTGCTCGACCTTTCGCAGACCGCAAAGAGCTTCGATGACGTATGCGGCTGGGTGACCCGCGCGATCGCTCGGGAGCTTACCGACTCTACCCGGTTGCAGGCAGCCATGACCCTGCGCACCAAGCTACGTTGGCGGGCTGACCTGCATGAACTCATCGTTGCCGCCGCGGGCGGAGACCACTCGGTGCTGGAATACCGCTATCACAGAGACGTGGAGCGAGCGCATGGCCTGCCTGAACCGAGCCGGCAGGTGCCGTTCGCGGCACCAGGCGGTCGCCGCGGGCGCCGGGATCGTGTGTACGAGGAGTATGGGGTGATAGTCGAGCTTGACGGGCGGTTGGCGCACCCGGCCGAGAACCAGTGGCAGGACAAGGCCCGGGACAACGCCGCGGCGGCGAAAGGACAGCAGTCGCTGCGGTACGGCTGGGCGCAGGTCAAGTGGGAGGCCTGCGCGACCGCCGCGGAGGTGGCCAGGGTGCTCAACCGGCATGGCTGGGACGGTCGGCCTCGTCCGTGCTCGCCCGGCTGCCCGGTCCGGCCGCGGTAGTGCCATGGCCGGTGACGGTGCTCGTTACGGCGGCCAGCACGAGGGCGGTGTCCGTCAGGTCGGGCAGCACCACGTGCGCGCCCGCCGCGGCCAGTTCCGCCGCGGTGTAGCTGCCGGTCGCGACGGTCACCGCGCGGGCTCCGGCGGCCAGTGCGGCCTCGACGTCAAGCGGCGTGTCACCGACCAGGACGGTGGACGAGCCGGAAAAGTCCGTTCCGTACGCCTGGCGGGCCGCGTGCCTGGCCACCGTCACCAGTTCGGCCCGGACCTCGTGCACGTCGCCGTACGCGCCGACGTCCAGGTCCAGGTGATCGCCCAGCCCGGCCAGGCGGAGCTTCAGCGCCGCCAGCGGCCTGATGTTGCCGGTGAGCACCGACTGGCGGATGCCGGGGGAGGCCTCGGAGGAAGCCAGCGCCGCGATGGCGTCGGACGCGCCGGCCAGCGGCCGGACCTGCCCGCGCACGGCGCCGTCCGCCGCGGCCCGGGCTAGCGCGGCCAGAAACGCATCGACGTGAGCCAGCGATACCCCGGCGAGCGCGAGCGTGTCCCCGATGATGGCCCGGTCGGTCCGCCCGGCCTTGGGCGCGACCGCGGTCAGCTCACGACCGAACATCTCCCGGAACACCACCTCGTACAGGCGCGTGCCCAGGCCGTCGGCGCTTACCAGCGTGTAGTCCACGTCCCACAGCACAAGCAGATCGGTCACCCGCCCAGGCTACGGTTCATAGCGCCTTGAAGTACCTGGCCATGGGGATCAGCGTGTAGTCCGCCTTGGCGTACACCCGGCGCGCCGGGGCGTGGCCGGGGTCGCCGCCGGTCCCGATCATCGCCACCCGCATCCCGGCGTCCCGCAGCCAGGCGGTGCCGAATTCGGTGAGGGCCGTGCCGAGCCCGCGATGCTGGCACGCGGGGTCGACGGCGAGCATCGCGATCTCGCCGATCC
>JBAUAY010000674.1:0-1653 GCA_049676235.1 Streptosporangiaceae bacterium | reverse complement strand
CCGGGAGCACGGTGAAGCCGGGCTCGCCCTTGTCGATCACGTCCTGCCTGGCCCGGACCACGCCCTCGAGCACCGGGTCGACCGCTTCCAGGTGGCTCGGGTTGGCCACCAGCGAGGTCTTGATCTGGGTGCCGTCGGGCGCGCGGAAGGTCCCCTCCGCGCCGAGGTGGTACTTGACGTCGCCGGATCCCTGGGTGCTGCTCGGGTCCAGGTTGCCCTCGAATTCCTTGAAGATCTGCGCGTAGGACTTGCCGACGATGTTGGCCAGCACGTTCAGCCGGCCGCGGTGGGCCATGCCGATGACGGCCTCGTCCAGGTGCGCCTGGGCCGCCTCGGCGAGCACCGCGTCGACCAGCGGGATGAGGGATTCCGCGCCCTCGAGGGAGAACCGGCGCTGGCCGACGAACTTCGTCTGCAGGAACATCTCAAACGCCTCGGCCACGTTGAGCCGGGACAGGATGCGGATCTGCTCGTCGTGTTCGGCGCGCGCGTGCGGGACCTCGATCCGGTCCTGCAGCCAATGGCGCTCTTCGGGGTCCTGGATGTGCATGTACTCGGTGCCGACGGTGCGGCAGTACGAATCGCGCAGCACGCCCAGGATCTCCCGCAGCTTCATCCGCGGGTGGCCGCCGAAGCCGCCGGTGGGAAAGTCGCGCTCCAGGTCCCACAGGGTGAGGCCGTGCAGGTTGATGTCCAGGTCGGGATGCTTGCGCTGGGTGACCTCGAGCGGGTTGGTGTCGGCCATCAGGTGGCCGCGCACCCGGTAGGCGTGGATCAGCTCCTGGACCCGCGCGGACCTGGCCACGTCGTCCTCGTGGCCGGCCGGGAAGTCCCTGACCCAGCGGACCGGCTCGTATGGGATGCGCAGCGCGGCGAAGATCTCGTCGTAGAAGCCGTCCTCGCCGAGCAGCAGGTGGTGGATCTTCTGCAGGAACTCACCCGATTGGGCGCCCTGGATGACCCGGTGGTCGTAGGTCGAGGTGAGCGTGACCGACTTGCTGATCGCCAGCCGGGCCAGGGTTTCCTCGGACGCCCCGGCGTAGGCGGCCGGGTACTCCATCGCCCCGACGCCCACGATGCACCCCTGGCCCGCCATCAGCCGCGGCACCGAGTGCTCGGTGCCGATCGTGCCGGGGTTGGTGAGCGTCGCGGTGGTGCCCTGGAAGTCGGCGACCGCGAGCTTACCCGCGCGCGCCCGGCGCACCACGTCCTCGTACGTCGTCCAGAACTGGCGGAAGTCCATCTCTTCCGCTGCCTTGATGTTCGGCACAAGCAGCTGCCGGCCGCCGTCGGCGCTGTGCACGTCGATGGCCAGCCCCAGGTTCACGTGGTCGGGCTTGGCGATGGCGGGCTTGCCGTTCTCCTCGGCGTAGGCGTCGTTCATCTCCGGCAGCGCCACCAGGGCCGTGACCACCGCGTAGCCAATGAGGTGCGTGAACGACACCTTGCCGCCCCGGCCGCGCCGCAGGTGGTTGTTGATGACGATCCGGTTGTCCGCGAGCAGCTTGGCCGGGATCGCGCGGACGCTGGTCGCGGTGGGCACGGCCAGGCTGGCCGTCATGTTGGTGACGGTGCGCGCCGCGGCGCCGCGCAGCCTGCTGACCTCGGTACCTTCGGGTGGGGTTGGGGGAGAAGGCAGAGCTGGGGTTGGGG
>JBAUAY010000673.1:0-1904 GCA_049676235.1 Streptosporangiaceae bacterium | reverse complement strand
GGCTGGCGGAGCGCTCTTTATTGCCCTGCATGCCGTCAGCGACATCGGTATCAACGGCTTGCTCGGCGCGAAGCTCGCGTCGTTCGGGTTCCAGCACGATCAGGGCATGTCCTACACGCTGTACCTGATGACCTATGGCCTGGACAGCGTCGGGGACGTGTTCGGCAGCCTCTTTGCCTTCGCGGCAGGCGTGCTAGTGATCGAGCACGGCGTCCTGCCGCGCTGGCTCGGGTGGGTGTCGATCCTCGTCGGGATCTTGTTCTTCCTCCAGGGCTTCGGCCTCGGCGGCGTCATCGCCTCGTTCGGGCTTGTTCTCGACCTCATCGGGTTCGTGCTGTTCCTGATCTTCGTCCTGGTGAGCAGTGTCATCTTGCTGACGCGCGAAAACGCGCTCCCCGACACCGCGGGCGGAATCCAGTAGACAACTACATTTTTTCCAGGCCCGGTGGTGCCGGGATCCTGGCTGATACGCAGTGACGTTGAGCGCTGCCGTGCGGCAAAAAGCCTCCACCGTGGCCGGACCACCTGCATGCAAACTATCGGCGCGACCCTGCTCGGGATCAAGAGGTGCAGTCTAGGGCGTGTGTGGTTGGCTGCTCATGACGGCCCGAGCGTGCATGGATTGCTGTACGTGGCTGCTGTACAGCTACGCACCTGCCAGAGGTGTGCGCCCAGCGCGGGCAGGCCCCGAGCGGTCGCCTTGCCGATGCCTCCAGTGCCTCAGGTGATCAGCACTGTCCGGCCGGCCATCGGCTCGCTGTGGACCTGTTCCATGCTTGTCTGGTTCGGTGCATGCCGGACCAAGGTCGCCCTGTTCGAGATGCCTGGACGCCCAGCCCTGGCCCGGATGTCGCCGGCGGTCCTGGCTATGTGGCGGCCGAGATAGGTTTCTGCCCCAGAAAGTGCTCGCCGCGGTGGCCGGGATGAGCGCGGTGCTAGCCAGCGTTTGAGCCCGCGCGTACTGCGCCTGCCTCTTGCAGTGTCTGGTAGACCGTCCCTGCCAGCGCGCCGAGTTCGTCGTTGCTGGTTGGCGGTGGCATTCCGTTCTTTCCCCAGCGCGAGCGCCGGGTGGATCTCGAACTCGCCGGGACCCGCACCTTCAGCTCGAGAGTCGTCTACCTCCGCTACCGCGTGGCGCGCTAGCCGGCTCGTCCGCCGAGCCCTAGCAAGAACGGGCCAGCCAGTGGCCAGCGCGCCGTTCCCGGAGCTGCCAGGTTGCGAAGGCGAGGAGTCGTCAGACGCAGGTAATGGCGCGAGGCGATGTAGGGACGGCAGAATGGATGGGTGTATTCCGCCGACTTCTTTGAGGATCGGTGGCGCCGCTACCTGCACCCGTCGCTCAGCAGGGGGCTGCTGGCCGGCGGCGGGGGTTCGGATCGTCTCGGTGGTAGCTCGCCGGGAAGGGGGGTGTCCTGTGCAGGCCAGACTGGTCGATGTGCCCGGGGCGGAGCGCCAGGCGCTGGCCCCAGAGGCCGCGTGGCACACGCTTAGCGCCGAGGAGGTGCTGCGAGCCGAGGAGGCAGACCCGCGGCACGGCCTGAGCTCGGCGGAGGCGGCGTCGCGGGTCGGCCGGTTCGGCGCCAACACGCTCGCCGCAGGCAGGGCAGAGCCTCGCTGGCGCGCGTTCATCCGCCAGTACTCCGACCCCATGCAGATCGTCTTGCTAGTGGTCGGCCTCCTCAGCCTCTTCCCCCTCCGTCAGCTGGGAACCGGCCTTCTGCTGATTCTGCTGACACTGGCTAACGCGGTTCTCGGCCTGCAGCAGGAGGGCGGGGCCGAGAGCGCGGTCGCCGTGCTCCAGCGGAGGTTGATCGTGACCGCCCGGGTGCGGCGCGATGGCCAGGAGGCGGAGATCCCCGCTGCACAGCTGGTCCCCGGCGATGTCGTCTCGATCGAGGCGGGTG
>JBAUAY010000672.1:0-2120 GCA_049676235.1 Streptosporangiaceae bacterium | reverse complement strand
CCGCTACGCCCCTCAAGCATCGCCGACCAGGTCGACGCGACATCCCCGCCGAGCGGGGTAGTCGCGCCGAGCCCGGTGACGACAACCGTCTCGCGCCCTGCGGTCACGCCGAGCTCCCGGCGCTCTTGCTGACGAAGTTCACGACGTCCTGGACGGTGCTGAGGTCCTTCAGCTGGTCGTCGGGGATCTCGACGCCGAATTTGTCCTGTGCGGCGACGGCGATCTCCACCATCGACAGCGAGTCGATGTCCAGGTCGTCGACGAAGCTCTTGCTCGGCGTGACCTCGTCCGCGGGCACGCCCGCGATCTCCTCGACGATTTCACCAAGCCCGGCAAGAATCTCCTGGTCGTTCATGGCCGTTTTGCTCCTTGTCTGAAGTGTTCGTGTGGTCTGCCGCCTCGTGGCGGGCCGTCCCATCCGGCTCTCCGGGGCGACGGCCAGCCTGCTCGGCAGGGCGCGGCTAGGGTACCGTGACCACCTGCGCCGCGTAACACAGCCCCGCGCCGAATCCGAGTAGCAGCGCCGGGGAACCCGGCTTGAGGTCCCCGCGCTCGGTCATCCGCGACAACGCGAGCGGGATCGAGGCCGAGGACGTGTTACCCGAGTGCACGATGTCGTCCGCCACGCGCTCACGCGGTACGCCGAGCTTGCGCGCGATGGCCTCGATGATCCGCAGGTTAGCCTGGTGGGGAACGAACGCCGCCAGGTCGCTCACCGCGATGCCCGCCCGCTCGCAGGCCTGCGCCGCGATCGGGTGCATGGCCGTGGTGGCCCAGCGGAACACGGCCTGGCCCTCCTGGCGCAGCGAGGAGTTGCGGTCCGCGATCGTGATGTTCTCGGACAGGTCTCCGGCGCTGCCCCACACCACCGGGCCGATGCCGGGCGGTTCGCCGTCCGCGACCGGGCCGACCACCGCGGCGCCGGCTCCGTCGGCGAAGATGATGCAGGTGGACCGGTCGGTGAAGTCGATCCACGCGCTCATCTTCTCCGCCCCGATCACCAGCACGTGCCGGGCCGTGCCCGCCCGGATCGCATCCGCGGCGTTCGCCAGCGCGTAGCAGAACCCGGCGCACGCGGCGTTCAGGTCGTACGCGCCGGGCGCGGCGATGCCGAGCCGGTGCGCGACCACCGCGGAGGCGTTCGGTATCGATGCCTCGGCGCTGCAGGTGGCCACGATGACCAGGTCGATGTCGGCGGGGGACAGGCCGCCGGCCGCGAGCGCCTTGCCGCCGGCCACGACGGCCATGTCCGCCACGCTCTCGTCAGGTCCGGCGATCCGGCGGCTGATGATGCCGACCCGGCTGCGGATCCACTCGTCGTTCGTGTCGACCTGGCCCGCGAGATCATCGTTGGTGACCACGTGGCCTGGCTGGTGACCGCCGAAGGACAAGATCCGCGCGCCCGCGGCGGGCGGGAACGGGGTGAAGGACTGAACAGGGGCAAAGGGGGATGTCATGCGCCTTCCCTGGGCTGGATACGGACAAGTGGCTGGCCCTCGCTGACCGGATCCCCGTCCTCCACCAGCCATTCGATGATCTCCGCCGGCCACGGTGCCGCGACCGCGCGCTGGCCGCCGCGCGCGACGACCGTGCCGAGCTCCGCGGTGAGGGCGACCATGGCCCCAGTCGCGGCCGCGTCGCCGCGTCCCGTCGGCGACCGGAACGTTCCCGACGTGGGCGCCACGATCAGCCGCCAATCCGGCTGGTGACCGTGGCTGTGGCGATCGGCGGCAGCGAGGTGCTCCTCGATGAGTTCGCGGGCGGTGCCGAGCTGATCGGGGGTCTTGACCGCCAGTTGCGCCACGCCAGGCAGCGCCCGCCGGGCCAGGCTCGCCAGCGTGCCGGCCGGCGGCAGCTCGATGATCGCGGTGACGCCGAGGTCGGCCATGGTCCGCAGGCACAGGTCCCAGCGCACCGGCGCGGCGACCTGGGCGATGATGCGCTCCAGCCATTCCTTGCCGGTGGTGACCGCGGCGCCGTCGGCGTCGGACAGCAGCGTCATCGCCGGATCCCTGACCGGGACTCCGGCGGCCGCGTCGCGCAGCGCCGCCACGGCCGGGGCCATGTGCCGGGTGTGGAAGGCGCCCGCGACCTGCAGCGGGCGCAGCCGCGCTCCGGCC
>JBAUAY010000671.1:0-5295 GCA_049676235.1 Streptosporangiaceae bacterium | reverse complement strand
GCTGATGGCCAGCGCGCTCGACGACGCCGGGCTGGCGGCTGAGATGGCCAGGCTCGCCGACGCGCTCAGGTCCAGGCGCCCGGACCTCGACCGCGCCGGCATGGCCGGCGGCGTCCAGATGTCCGGCGAGGAGCCGCTCGGCCTCGGCGACGCCACCACGGCCCTAGCCGAGCTCGCCGACCTGGCCGAGGTGGAAACGGCGCTCGGCCAGGATTACCCGGGCGCGAGCCTGGACGACATCGACGAGGAAGCGGTCCGGCGGCCCTTCGGGCGGCAGGCCGTGGACGACGTCGAGGCCCTCCGCCGTATCGAACGCGAGCTGGAGCGGCAGGGTTACCTGACGCGCAACGCCGGGCAACTCGAGCTCTCCCCCAAGGCCGTGCGCAGGCTCGGCGACACGGCGCTGCGCCGGATCTTCACCGACTTGAGCTTCGGCCGGTCCGGCGACCACGACCTGCGGGACGCCGGCCAGGCGGGCGAGCTCACCGGCACCACTCGCGCCTGGGAGTTCGGCGACGAGCAGCCGCTCGACGTCCCGGCCACAGTGCGCAACGCGGTCCTGCGCGGGGGCGTCCCGGCTCCCGGCGCCCCGGTTCGGCTGGCGGCGCGCGATTTTGAGGTGGCCGAGACCGAGCGCCGCAGCGCCGCGGTCGTGTCGTTGCTTGTCGACCTGTCCTACTCGATGCAGCTACGCGGGACCTGGGCGGCGGCCAAGCAGACCGCGCTCGCGCTGCACGCGCTCCTGCGCAGCAGGTTCCCCCAGGACGCCATCCAGGTCGTGGGCTTCTCCAACTACGCGCGCGAGCTGCACGAGACCGAGCTCGCCGGGCTTGGCTGGGACATGGTGCAGGGCACGAATCTGCATCACGCGCTGATGCTGGCCGGTCGCCACATCGACCGGCATCCGGAGCACGAACCGGTCGTCCTGGTCGTGACCGACGGCGAGCCGACCGCTCACCTGCAGCGCGACGGGCGATCCTGGTTCGACTGGCCGCCGTCTCCCGAGACGGTCGAACTCACGCTCGCGGAAGTGGATAAGATGACCCGTCGGCATGCCGCGCTAAATATTTTTATGCTGGCGGACGACGCCAGGCTTAGCGCGTTCGTTGACAATGTAGCGAGGAGGAACGGCGGGCGCGTGCTGCAGGCGGCGCCCGAACGTCTCGGTGAGTATGTCATCCGTGACTTCCTACGTACCCGCGGCGTCAGTCGAAGGTAGATTTTCCTAGTCGACTGAGGACCCTCGGCTCGCTGTGGTCGGTCGGCACTGCCGGGCGGCCGTGACTGGCCGACATCTAACACAGCTTTTACGCATCCGTGCACAAGGAGGAATTGTGAGTTCTACCAGCGGACCAGCCGAGAGGTCGTCGGGCCGGACGATTCTCGCGGTGATTCTGGGCATCATCGCTCTGTTGTTCATCGTGGTCGCCGTCATCTACCTAGCTGAGCCGGCCAGTTCGCTGCCCAGCTTCATTCCCGGACACATCGCCGGTTCCACCGGGCACCACCCGCTGAAGGCCACCGGCTCGCTCGTGGTCGGCATCATCTTCGCGATCGGGGCCTGGTTTGCCCTCGCGTACAAGCCCAAGCCGCAGGCCGCGGCGGAGAACAACAAGGAAAGCTCGCCCGCGGGGCGTAGCTGACCCTATCGTCCCACTCGCCTCCGGACGGCCGTCTGCGCTAGGTGCTCAGCCGTCGCTGAGTGCCTGGCGCAGGTCGTCGAGCAGATCGTCGCAGTCCTCGATGCCGACTGACAGCCGGATCAGGTCGCCGGGGACCTCAAGGGCCGAACCGGCGACCGACGCGTGCGTCATCCGCCCCGGAAGCTCGATCAGCGACTCCACGCCGCCGAGCGACTCGCCCAGCGTAAACAGGCGGGTTCGGCCGCAGGTCCGCACGGCGGCTTCCTCGCCTGCCAGCACCCGGAATGACACTATCCCGCCGAACGCCCGCATCTGCTCCTGCGCGGTCTTGTGGCCCGGATGCGACGGCAATCCCGGGTAGTAGACCTCGGCGACCGCCGGGTGCTCGGCCAGCATCTGCGCGACTCGCATGGCGTTCCGGCAGTGCCGGTCCATCCGGGCGGCCAGCGTCTTGATGCCGCGCAGCGTCAGCCATGAGTCGAACGGGCCGGCCACACCGCCGGTGGCGTTCTGAGTGAAAGCGAGCCGCTCGGCGAGCTCGTCGTCAGCGACGGTCAGGGCCCCGCCTACCACGTCGGAATGTCCCCCCAGGTACTTGGTCGTCGAGTGCACCACCACGTCGGCCCCCAGCGTGAGCGGCTGCTGCAGGTACGGCGACGCGAACGTGTTGTCCACCACGAGCAGCGTTCCGGCCTCGTGCGCCGCCCGGGCCAGGGCGCGGATATCGGCGATGTTCAGCAGCGGATTCGTCGGCGTCTCTACCCAGACCATCCGGACTGTCTTGGCGGCGAGCTGCTCGCGCACGGCGGCCAGGTCCGAGATCGGGACTACGTCGTGGCTCAGTCCCCAGCGGGCGAAGACCCGGGCGAACAGCCGGTACGTCCCGCCGTACGCGTCGTCCGGGATGAGCACGTGGTCGCCGGGCGAGCAGACCGTCCTGATCAGGCAGTCCTCCGCCGCCATGCCGGAGGCGAAGGCGAGCGCCGCCGAACCCGCCTCGAGCGCGGCCAGGCACTGCTCGAGCGCCGTCCTGGTCGGGTTGGCTGATCGCGAGTACTCGTAGCCGCCGCGCAGCCCGCCGACCCCGTCCTGCTTGAACGTGGACACCTGGTAGATGGGCGGAACGACCGCCCCGGTGACCGGGTCGGGCTCCTGGCCCGCGTGAATGGCCAGGGTCTCGAAGCCGTCTTTACTGGTCAAAGCTTGCCTCCGTAACTTCAGGTGTTCGCGGCGAGGAAGGTCAGCACGTCTTGCCGAGTGAGCAGCCCGGACGGTTTGCCGTTCACGTGCACCACGGCCGCCCCGGCCTTCTCGAGCGCGAGGACCGCCCGGGAGACCGGCTCGCCCAAGCCGACGGTCGGCAGCGGCGGCGACATGTGCGGGCCCAGGGGGTCAGACGGCTTCGCCCGGCCGGCCACCAGGGCGTCGAGCAGGTCGCGCTCCACCACGGACCCGACCACCTCGGCGGCCATCACCGGCGGCTCTTCCTTCACCACCGGTAGCTGGGACACGTCGTATTCACGCAGCAGCGCGATGGCCGCGCCGACGTTCTCTTCGGGGTGAACATGGACGAACTCGGGCAGGCTGCGCTCTTTGGAGGCCAGCACGTCGGCGACCAGCGGCTCCGAAGTCTGGGCCGCGAGGAAGCCGTAGTCGGCCATCCATTCGTCGTTGAAGATCTTCGACAGGTAGCCCCGGCCACCGTCGGGCAGCAACACCACGATCACCGCGTCCGGCCGGGCCGCCTCGGCTACCCGCAGCGCGGCCGCCACCGCCAGCCCGGACGAGCCGCCGGTAAGCAGCGCTTCCTCGCGCGCCAGCCGCCTCGTCATACCGAACGACTCCGCGTCGCTGATCGCGATGATCTCATCGCACACCGACGGGTCGTAGGTAGCCGGCCAGATGTCCTCGCCCACGCCCTCGACCAGGTACGGACGCCCGGATCCGCCCGAGTACACCGAACCTTCCGGATCAGCGCCGATCACCCGCACGGCGCCGCCCGAGACCTCCTTCAGGTACCGTCCAGTGCCCGTGATGGTGCCCCCGGTGCCGATTCCGGCGACGAAGTGGGTCACCGTCCCGTCCGTCTGCGCCCAGATCTCCGGGCCCGTGGTGGCGTAATGCGAGTCGGGGTTCTCCGGGTTCGCGTACTGATCAGGCTGCCAGCCGTCCGGTATCTCGGTGGCCATCCGGCGGGCGACGCTGTAATAGGAGTCCGGGTGATCGGGCGCGACCGTGCCGGGACACACCACCACCTCGGCGCCGTACGCGCGCAGCACGCTGATCTTGTCCTGGGCCACCTTGTCCGGGCAGACGAAGACGCACCGGTAACCGCGCTCCGCCGCGACTATCGCGAGCCCGACTCCGGTGTTGCCCGAAGTGGGCTCCACGATGGTGCCGCCCGGCTTCAGGGCTCCGTTGGCCTCGGCCGCCGCCACCATGCGCAACGCGATGCGGTCCTTGACCGACCCGCCGGGATTGAAATACTCCACCTTCGCGAGCACGGTGGACCCTGGGATCCCCCGGGTCACCGACCGCAGCCGGACCAGCGGGGTGTTTCCCACCAGCCCGCTCAATGAGTCATGCACCTGCATGGTTGTTCCTCTTCATCGGACATAGTCTGGATGCACCCTATGCGAGGAGGCCGGACCATGCCCGAAGCAGTGATCGTCGCCACCGCGCGGTCGCCCATCGGCCGTGCGGGCAAGGGCTCGCTTACGAGCATCCGCCCGGACGACCTGACCGCGCAGATCGTGACGGCGGCGCTGGCGAAAGTGCCGCAGCTCGATCCCGCTGACCTGGGCGACCTGATCCTCGGCTGCGGGTTGCCCGGCGGCGAACAGGGGTTCAACATGGCCCGCGTGGTAGCGATATTGCTCGGGCACGACCACCTGCCTGGTACCACCGTCAACAGGTACTGCTCCTCGTCCTTGCAGACCACCCGGATGGCCTTCCACGCGATCAAGGCCGGCGAGGGGGACGCGTACATCTCGGCCGGAGTCGAATGCGTGAGCCGGCTCGCCAAGGGCAGCAGCGACTCGTGGCCCGATACCCAGAACCCGGCTTTCGCCGATGCACGGCGGCGTGCTGGGCGGATCGCGGCCGGCGAGGCCGGACCATGGCATGATCCGCGCGAGGACGGGCTCATGCCTGACATCTATATCGCGATGGGCCAGACCGCGGAAAACGTCGCCGAGTTGCGCGGCATCACTCGCGAGCAGCAGGACGAGTTCGGCGTGCGCTCGCAGAACCTGGCGGAGAAGGCCATCGCCAACGGCTTCTGGCAGCGGGAGATAACCCCGGTCACCCTGCCGGACGGCTCCGTGGTCGCGGCCGACGACGGTCCCCGGCCGGGGACCACGATCGAGAAGGTCGCCGCGCTGAAGCCGGTCTTCCGCCCCGACGGCACGGTGACCGCGGGAAACTGCTGCCCGCTCAACGACGGGGCCGCGGCGGTTATCGTGATGAGCGACGTCAAGGCGGCCGAGCTCGGCATCACGCCGCTCGCGCGCATCGTGTCTTCCGGGGTGACCGCGCTGTCTCCGGAGATCATGGGCCTGGGACCGGTGGAGGCGTCACGGCAGGCGCTTGCGCGGGCCGGGATGGCCATCGCCGACATCGACCTAGTGGAGATCAACGAGGCGTTCGCGGC
>JBAUAY010000670.1:0-3047 GCA_049676235.1 Streptosporangiaceae bacterium | reverse complement strand
GCTTCGACGGCACGGCGCAGCCCGTCCAGGCGGGCCGGATCCGGCTGTTCGCCGGGCTGCGCAGCGACCCGTTCTTCGCCGACGTCGAAGGCGCCCTGCACGGCTTCGTCTGGACCGGGCACGACGATTTCGCCGACAACAACGTGGACTCGATCGTGCTGGAGATACCCGACGACATGCTCGGCGACGGGCCGATCGGCGTGTGGGCCTCCATCAGCCGACGCAGCAACGGCGTGCTCGAGCAGATGGACCGCGGCGGGAACCCGACCATCAACCCGTTCATCAATCCCGACGGCGAGAAGAACCTGTTCAACTCCCGCGAGCCCGCCGACGACGTGGCCAACTACCTGGAACCGTGGTCGGCGATCCTGCAAAACGCTGGCGGCTACACACCCGAGCAGGCCAGGGCGGCCGCCCTGCAGGTCCTGCCGGACATCCTGCACTTTGACCGCACCATGGCCGCCACCTACCCCAACGGCCGCGTGCCCACCGACGACGTGTACAGCCTGCGCTTCGCCTGGCTGACCAACGGCAAGGTCCCGCCGTCTGGTCTCAAGCCCCACGACGACCTGCTGGCCCACTTCCCCTACCTCGGCCCGCCCAACCCCAGCCGCTAAGACGGCTGCTCCGCGCCGGCGACGTGAGGGATCCCGTCGCCGGCGCGGTGTCTCCCTGAGGACACCGGCGACTCAATCATCATCACGCACCGAGGTGCACGAATGAGACCCAGCAACATCCGGCGCGCTGCGCAAGTCAACCGCGTAACGCCCGGCAACTGAAACCGGCTGCCTGTGTTTACCAACCTGCTCATCGTCGTCGCCGCCGGCCTGCTCGCCCCGTTGGCGCTTGGCTTCTTCCCCCGGGTCCGGCTGCCGGCGATCGTGCTCGAGATCGTCCTCGGCATCGTGATCGGCCCCTCAGGGCTTGGCTGGGTAAAGCCTGATGCCCCAGTCTCGATCCTGGCCCTTGTCGGGCTCGCTTTCCTGCTCTTTCTCTCTGGCCTGGAAATCGACCCCGAACGCCTCCGCGGGCGGATCGTGAAGCTCACGGCGCTCGGATTCGCGGTGTCGTTTGCCATCGCGATCCTGATCGGGATCGCGCTTCATGCGGGCGGCTTCGTGAAGTCTCCGCTGTTCGTCGCGATCGTGCTCGTAGCGACCTCGCTCGGAGTGATCTTCCCGGTGCTTAAGGACTCCGGCAACATCGACTCGAGCCTAGGTGAGCTCGTCATCGCGGCCGCCTCGATCGCCGACTTCGGCTCGATCATCCTGCTCTCGCTGTTCTTCTCGGGCAAGAGCTCGACAAGCACGGCGGGGAGGCTGATCCTGCTCGGCATCTTCGGGCTGGTGGTGGTGGCGGTGGGCGTTGCGGGCGCGAGTGCCGAGCGGTCGATGAGCCTCTCGCGAGTGCTGCGGAGCCTTCAGGACACTACCGCGCAGATCCGCGTGCGCGCGGCATTCCTGCTGCTGATCGGGTTCACGGCGCTCGCCGAAAGCGTCGGCCTTGAGACGATCCTCGGCGCGTTCGCCGCCGGAGCGCTACTCTCGCTGCTCGACCGAGACGAGATGACAACCCATCCCCAGTTCCGGCTCAAGCTCGAGGCAATCGGCTTCGGGGTCTTCATCCCGATCTTCTTCGTCACCAGCGGCGTGACCTTCGATCTGAGCGCTCTGTTCGCAAGCACCTCAACCATTGCCCGCGTGCCGCTGTTCCTGGTCGCGATCCTTCTCGCACGCGGCCTCCCCGCGCTGGTCTACCTGCGTCTGCTTGGCCTCTCGCGCACCTTGATCGCGGGCATCCTGCAGGCCACGTCGCTCCCGTTCATCGTGGCCGCGACCCAGATCGGCCTTCAGCTCGGCGTCGTCTCCCGCACCAGCGCCGCAGGCCTAGTGGCCGCCGGGCTGCTGTCCGTAGTGATCTCCCCGGCGCTCGGGCTCGTCCTGCTCCGCCGCGAGCGCCCGCAAACCGCCACCCTCCGCGCGCGGCCGACTCCCATAATGCCCGTGCTCACCGCCGAAGACCGCGCTCAGTCGCGCCAGCGAGGTCAAGCCGGCGGCATGAGGCACCTGGCCGGCGCGCGAGATGTGATCGCCGCGAGCTGGCCGGCATCCCTGCGGTTAGGCGAGGCCGATCTGCTGCCTCTGTACCGCGGCGTCGTAGAAGGCGGAGATGACGATGAGCTGGTCGCCGTCCCACTTGGTGGTCTGGCCGAACTCGACGTCGAACGCCTTTCCTGTGGGGGGGATCACAGTGCCGTCGGGCCGGGTCATCTCCCCGGTGAAGGTCCCGGTCGAGTGGGTGATGACGGTGATCCAGTCGCCGGTGCCGAACTGGATCGGGTACGGGTCGCTGTACACGTGCATGTCGGGGAAGACGCGGAGAAACTGCTGCATCGCCGCCGCGTGCGCTTCCTTTCCGTAGACCGGCTCGGCGAGCCCGGGGATGTACGGGACCATGTCGGGGTGGTGGACAGTGTCCACCGTGGCGAAGTCGCGGGCGTTGAACGCGTCGTCGCCCTTCTTCATCAGCGCGAGCAGGTGCGCAGTCCGGCTGGTGCCGTGGGTGGTGGTTGTCATGATGACTCCTTTCTTGCTGGCTGGCTGCGGCGGGCCGTTCGGACCTGCCGCCGCGGCCCCGCGCCATAGATTGAGTCAACACCAAGTTTTGAGTTGAGTCAATATTAGCTATACTGAACCCATGACCGACCTCGGCTTGCGCGAGCGCAAGAAGGCCCGCACGCGCCAGGTCATCGCCGACGCGGCCGCACGGCTGTTCGCCGAGCGCGGGTACGAGCAGGTCGCGGTCAGCGATGTGGCGCGCGAAGCCGAGGTCTCCGAACAGACCGTCTACAACTACTTCCCGACCAAGGAACAGCTGGTCACGGACCGCGATCAGCTGGTCCAGGATGAGCTGTCCCGGCTGATCCGCACCCGAGCACCCGAAACCACCCCGGCCGCAGCTATCCGCGAATTTGTGCTCGACACTGTGGAGGGGATCCGCCGCATTGCCGCCGGGCAGTGGCGCGGCGAGCTCGGCTTCCTGGCCGC
>JBAUAY010000669.1:0-21200 GCA_049676235.1 Streptosporangiaceae bacterium | reverse complement strand
TCGGTGCACTCAGCCGGAGATCTCGCCCGCATCGCTCGCAGCCTCAACGGCAGGCCGCGCAGGGCGCTCGGATTCATGAAACCACCGGAAGGCTCGCCGAGCTTCTTGCACACACCGGTTGAACGCGCCCAGGTATCGCGCATGCTTTGTGTCGGTGATCTTTGTGTCGGTGATCTTGTGGGCTAGACAGGGGCTAGGTAGGGGATCGCCGGATGAGCGCTGGCTTCAGGGACAGCTTCAAGGACCGAGCCAGGCAGCCAGGCTAGCCAGCCAGGCACAGCGGCATTGCTCGGGGCGTACCATGCGGCGCGTTTCGCGTTGATCCGCGTGAACACCCCGGTTCCGGGTCGTCGAGTCCAGCCGGATCAGGCTGGTCCCGGCGCCGGCCGTCGTGTGTCTTCACAGGTGATGGCTTCCCCATCGCCAGCCATCCCTGATGCCCCATGGTCGGCATCGCGCCAGTATTTGCGGGGTTCGCAGCAGGTGCCTTCGTTGCTCTGCGGGTGGCGGTCCGCAGATGTGGTGGCCGCTGCCGGAGGCGGCGGAAGCGGTCGCCGCGGGTGCCGGGATGGTCGCCGCTGGCACCGGGGTGGTCGCCTGCACGGTGACCGGGACTTTCTTTGGCCTTGTCTTCGTACTCGTCGCGTGGTGCGCCGGCGCCCGGCTCGGTGTTGCCATGCCGGTGGGGGCGGCGATGGCGGAAGCGTTGCCGGCCTGCTTGGCGTTTCCGCTGGTGCTGGCGATCCCCCCGATGACGATGATCAGCGCGGCCAGGCTGCCGAGCACGGTCAGTACCTGGCGGCGCCGTGGCCACGACTTGCGTGCGGGGCGCGTCTGCTGGCTCCATTGCGTGCCGTCCCACCAGCGCTGGGCTTGTAGCCCGGCCGGGTCCGCGAACCAGCCGGGAGGCGCGTATTCTGTCGGCGGCTGCTCGCTCACGATTCTCTCTTCCACGCGGCACGGACGGCCGCGCTCTCCCGTTACAGGAGACGCGGGAACGTGCTGATGGTGCAAGAATGTCATCGACCTGACGCAGCCCCGTGACCGCTTTGTGCCCGGAGATCAGGGTTGCTGCTCACGGACGCGACCGGGCGCTGAACGACGGCATTCTCGCCCTCGCGGTCCGGCGCCGGCCCTCCTTAACTCATCCTGGTATCAGCTGCGGGTCTGCCCCGGCGTCCCTGCACAGTTGCGCGACCTGACGGGCGATCGGTTCATCGAGCCCGGCATACCGGAGACGCACCCGTCGGATAGCCGGGACTCTCGCCATAGCGGCCGGCCCGGACGGTAACCATTACGAGAGTGAACTCGGCCGGTGACGCCGAGTCCTCATGCGTAGGAGCGATACCGCTGGTCACTCGCAGCATCTCAAGAACACTTGCCACCTCGTGGGTCGGCGGCTTCAGCGCCTGCTCGGGGCGGTGGCCGCGTTCAGCGTCGGCGTCGTCCCGCGGCAGATCAGCGACGCGTCCCGTTCGGCCAGAGTCCGGCGCTACATGGCAGCCGGCACGCTCGAGCCGGCCTTCCGGCGGTCCACCCGGGAGTGGGCGCAGCTGCAGCGGCGGGCCTGCGGGCCTCGCGTGCCGTCACGAGGAATGGATCGGCGGCCACGACCAGGTGTGGTGGCAGCAGCACCTCCCGGCCGCACTGGGCTGGCTGCTACGGCCTAACGTGCGACGACCATGGCCCCGATGGCCAGGATCGTCCCGATGAAACTGAATACGACGAACAGGACCACGGCCACCGGGCTCCGGCTGAGGAGCGTGGCCACCATGCCCATGTTCAGCAGCCCGGCCATAAACGCGGCCCCGGTGACGGCGGTATTAAAGGGGATCCGGCGCCGCGCCCGGACGGGCGGGCGGCGCGGCAGCTCTCCGGTCAGCTCGGCCGGGATCTCGGCGGTGACCGCCGCCAGCTCCCCGTAGGTACGCGACGCGAGGGCCTGGCCGATCCGCGTGTCGAATTCGTCCCTGTCCAGCCGGTCCTGCACGAACGCGGCCTTAAGCAGGTCGATCACCCGCTCGCGGTCGGCACGCGAGGCCCGCAGGCCCGCCGCTGCCGCCTGGGCTCCCGGTTCTGGTCTCACCGGCGCCTCCCACCTGTATTCACAGCGTAATCCGGTCAGCGTCCGGCGGCCATGCTCCAAGGCACGGGTCGTACCCTTGAGGATCATGCTGGATCGGCAGGCCCTGCCGGCGCTGCCCGTCTTAGGGGGGACGAGTCATCCTGCGCGACTCCATCGAGTCCGACGTCGATGACCGCTTGCGCCATCGCGTCGATCCCGGGGAAGAGGACGGCTACGGCTCGTCCCGGCGGCGGGAATGGGGATGGCGAGCGCCATCACACCCGTGAGGGCCCTCCGCTCGCGTCCGTGTCACTAGCCGCGAGGTAACTGACGGTAATTGTCGTACCCGTGGCGTAGTGTGCCCTTCGTTCCTCGGGGCCGGTGATCGGGGAAAGACGCACTTCGCCATGTGGCGTGCGCGGGAGCTGGAAGACCTCATCGGGTGCTGGACGCTGGATGAGGCGGATCTCGGGCTGATCGCCAATAAGTCCGGGGCCACCAGGCTAAGATTCGCGCTGGCGCTGAAGTTCTTCGAGCAGGAGGCAAGGTTCCCCCGGCATGCGGGCGAGCTGCCGCCTGCGGCGGGTGAAGTTCGTAGCGGCCCAGGTCAAGGTCGATCCGGCTATGTTCGCCGGGTACGCGTGGTCGGGTCGGACGGCCGAGTGTCACCAGGCGCAGCTCAGGCCGTGCCGGGCTTCCCCGCGAGCAGGTGGTGGGCGATGAGGACAAGCTGGCGGACTGGGCGGCGTACCCCATCGCGGCAGACGGGGAGGCCTGGCCGTTAGCCGTACCTTCGTTAAGTGCTGACTGGGTTAGCTGCCCCGCCACGCGGAGGTCCCGTTACCGTCCGGCGTCAATAGCCGGCGGTAGCCAGCGCCAGCAAGATCCCCCACACCAGGAACCACAGGTCCCAGACCCCGACGTGCCAGCGCAACGGCGTCCGGTCCGCGCTTCCCGCCGGGTGGATGACACCCGGGAGGACGAGGGCGCCAGGGAGCACGTTCAAGCCGCCGTACACCACGAGGAGCGCACTGGCCGCGGCTGAACCGGCCAGGAGCCACCCGCGGGGATAACCCGCCCCGGCGGGGCGTACCATCGCCCGCGGCGGCGAACTGCTCACAAATCCGCCCGCCGCGCTGATCAGGGCATGCCCGCCCAGCGCGCAGTACAGGCTTACCAGCACGTAAGCGAACGCGAGGATTGCGGCTGCGTACGCCGTGACGGTTCCCGCCGCCGGTCAGCCGGGGGCAGCAGGCGCGGACTGCCCCGTGCCCAGCTACGCGGCTCACGCCGGCGGAAGCGGTCTTGACGTTCTGCTCCGACGGAGGACACTGGCGGCATAGGCAACCGGTCGGCGGGGTGGGCATTTGTGTCGGCTCAGCCGGAGGGGCAGCCGTGCCGGGAAGTATCGGCCTTGCGGCGGGCGTCCTCGAGTCAAGGTCGCCTCCTTGCCGTCTTTCGGGCGGGCTCGGAAGGAAGGTGCTTCCCGATGAGGCGTGGGCCGGTAGATGCAGCAGGTGCGGGTGATTCCGCGCAGCGCCGCGGCCGGGCGGCGTTGAGACAGGCGCGGCGGGCGCGGCTGCAGCGTCTGCTCGATCATGAGGAAGCGGTGCATCAGCCGCAGTGGGTACGGCCGACCGAGGGCGAGCCGTTGTGGCCGGTGGCGTTGGCGGTGGTGGTGGCGGCCGGGTTGCAGCTGTCGGTGCCGACCCGGCTGGCGTTGCATCCGAGATGGCTGTTGCCGGCGCTGGTACTGGGGTTGCTGATCGTGTTGGCCGCAGTGAAACCGGCGAAGGTCCGGCAGGGCTCAGTACTGGTGCAGATCGCCGGACTTCTGCTGGTGATCATCGTCGCGCTCGCCAATGCGTTCTCGGCGGTCAAGTTGGTGCAGGAATTGCTGCAGGGTCGGGCCGGCGACAACCCGGCCCCGCTAATCGGGATCGGCGCAGCGGTCTACATCACCAACGTGATCGTGTTCGCGTTGTGGTATTGGGCGTTCGACAGCGGCGGCCCACGAGGGCGGTTGCATGCCACGGACACGCCACCGGACTTCCTGTTCACGCAGATGACGCTGCCGGAACTGTTTCCGGGCTGGAGGGCCGAGTTCGGTGACTACCTGTATCTGGCGTTCACCAATGCCACCGCGTTCAGCCCCACGGACACACTGCCTACCAGCCGGTGGGCCAAGATGACCATGATGCTCCAGTCGGCGATCGCCCTCCTCATCGCCGCACTGGTCATCGCCCACATCGTGAACGTGATCAAGTAACGTGATCCCGCGTCGCCGACTCGTCGACGGTGGAGCGCTCCGGGCTCCCCCAGCGGATTGTCGAGCATTAGTTGATGATCCCGACCGCGAAGCATGGCACGGTGCCGCGGCTCGCGTCGTGCGCTGTGGGATATCGACTTGACCGGCCGATGGGACAACCCGGCCGGATCGGATCGCCATATCGGCTGGGTGCGGGCGACGTGCGACAAGATGGGCCCCCTGACGGAAGACCGGGCCTAAATCCAACCACATCGCTGGCAGATGACCCTCCAGATAAGGTCCACGCCTCCTACGGATCCAACCACGGACGTCTCCGCCAGCTGAAAGCTCAGTACGACCCCGCGAACCTGTTCCGGATGAACCCAACATCACCCCGGCCAGATTAGCGGCCCGGCACTGCACGCCGGGGCCGTCCCTGACCGCGGAGAAGCATGCCGTTGACGCATTAGCCATGCGCACGGGCAATTCAGGCAGAACGGGCATCAGTCAGCTGCGTTGGCCCCGCCATGGCCGCGCTGGGGCGCGCACAGATCATCCGTTCTCGAGTGGCGTTGCCGGATACCCCGGGAAACCGGCCTGCAGGTAAGGCGGGTCCGCGTGCGTTCTCTCTGCCTCCCCCATCACTCAGCGTCATGCTGTCGATCGGCACGACCTCGAGACCGGCCGTTGCTCCCGTTCTGGCAGGACTAACTAACTGGAGGCGTCCATGGGCCGCGGCTCAAGGATCTGTCACGGCGCGCCCGCCGCGCATGGTCGCATCGCGGCGAAGCGGCGCGGTATGCGGCTACATAGCCGGTGCCGGCTCGCGCGAGAGTATGCGGCCATGACCCGCGACATCGCCCCCGACGTGAGCGCCCTGGCGATCAACGTCACGATCCCGGAGGGACTTCGCTGGACCGGTACCCGGCGCGGTGAGGAATTCACGCTGACCACGCTCAACGTCAGGCTGGGCGGCGATCACGCGCCAGGGGATCGTCTGGCCGCGTGGCACCTCCCCCGGCCGGGGCGTGGCCCCGGCGACCACGCCGGACCAGCGGCCGCGGACATCCCAGCCTCCGGTGCGGACGTCGATCACCGGTGAGCTCATCGCGGCACAGCTACTGCAGGTCCTCGCGGTGCACGATCCCGGCCACGACAGCCAGGTGCGGTCGCGCGCCCGCAAGGCCGCCGCGCGGCGATCAGGATCTCGGCCGGAGTAGCAAATGCCGGCGTGGCCTGTGGGTGCTCCCGGGCAGGATCCGGCCGGGAGACGGCGCACAAGGCCAGCACTCAATCAGAAACAGATGAGCCCGCGAATGGGAATGCCCGCGAGCGTAAGCCGCCCCAGTCCCGGCGCCTGTCGGTGGCGCACGGCGCGTTGGTGGTCAAAAGGGATGCTGCCAGGGCCGCTGGGCACCTTTCCTGCGTCCGGGAGCGTGCACCGGTGGTTCCCGGCCATGGTTACCGGGCCTCCGATTAGCGTTTCAAAAAAGGCCACCTAGCTGCAAAATCTGGTGGGCGCAACTGGGTTCGAACCAGCGGCCCCTCGCTTGTAAGGCGGAATACGGCACCGATTACGCCCAGCTCTGCGCGTTGGTTCATGCACTTGAACTGCGAAAACCATGCCCTGAGATGTCCCAGGGTGCCTGGGGTAGTTTGCACGGTGGTTCCCGCAAGTGGTTCCCGGAGCAGTCTGCTGACCCCTCGCCTAAAGAGCGAGTTGGGGTGGGCCTGCCCCGCTTGCCGGACATCCATCATCAGGGGTTCGTAACCGGAAGGGTGTCCGATTGCTACCATAGATGCTATCATCGCTGTCAGGAGGTGGTAGCAGTGGCGGCCCTGAACATCCGCAACCTCAATGAAACGGTGAAACGGCGCCTTCAGGTCCGCGCGGCCCGTCACGGCAGGTCGATGGAGGCGGAGGTGCGCGCGATTCTCGAGGAGGCCGTGCGCGAGCCCGCGGACTCCGCCGGGCTGTTCACGGCGCTCCTCGACCGGTTCGGCGCGCTCGGCGGAGTCGACCTGGACCTGCCCGGACGCGACGAACCGGCGCGCGCCGCAGATTTCTCCGCATGATCATCCTCGACACCAACGTGGTCTCCGAGCTGATGCGCCCCGAACCCGCGCCTCAGGTCGCGAGCTGGGTCCGAGACCGGGACAGGCGCGAGCTACGCACCACGACCATCACGCTCGCAGAGGTCCGGTACGGCATTGCCCGGCTGCCGGACGGACGCCGCAAGCAGGTCCTCCTCGCCGCAGCCGACGATATCTTCACGGCCTTCGAAGACCAGGTTCTGCCGGTCGATACCGCAGCCGCAGAAAACTACGCCGTCATCGCCAGCAGCCGCGAGCGAGCCGGGAAACCCATCACCAGCTTCGACGCGCTGATCGCGGCCGTCTGCCGCTCCCGGGGCGCCGCGCTGGCGACTCGCAACGTGTCCGACTTTGAAGGCACTGGCATCGAGATCATAGATCCCTGGGGAGCCAACAGGGACAGTATCTAGGCGACGCCAAGCCATCGTCAGCCATCATCTCTGCACGTGAGCGTGTCGGTACCGAAAACCTTGCCACCCTATGCGACCTGAGCGGGTTAGGGCCTGGCGGCAAGGCTACCGAAATCGCCCGCCGGATGGCTGGGACTCCCGTCATAGCGACCGGCCCGGACCGTAACCATTACGAGGGTGAACTCGGCCGGTAACGCCCGAATCCTCGCGCGCATGAGCGATACCAGCCCGGAAGCCGTCTCCTCCCTGTCCCGAACGCGCTGCTGCATTTCGAGGATTTCGGTGCCAGCAACGCGCGCCGGATCCTCGACGCGTACCGGGGCAAGTACCGGATCTTCAACGACGACGTGCAGGGTACCGCCGCCGTTGTCCTGGCCGGGCTGTTCAACGCGCTGAAGGTCACCGGCACCCGGTGGCGCGACCAGCGGGTCGTTGTCTTCGGCGGCGGCACCGCCGGGGCCGGCATCGCCGACCGGATCCGGGACCAGATGGTCCGCGACGGGCTCGGCAAGGCGCAGGCCACCGCCCGGATCTGGTTCGTGGACCTGCCGGGCCTGCTGGCCGACGACATGGGCGACGGCCTGATTGACTACCAGCGTCCCTATACCCGCCCCGCCGCCGAGGCCGCCGGGTGGTCCCGGACGCCGGCGCAGATTGACCCGTTCGCCGCCACCCGGTGGCCGCAGATGGCCGCCCTGCGCCAGGCCCGCGCCGCCACCGGTATCGTCGCCCTGGAAACCGTCGTCGCCCAGGTCCCGACCATCCTGATCGGGACCTCGACCGCGGACGGCGCGTTCACCCGGCAGGTGGGCAGGCCGACGTCAGCCAGCCCGGTTCCTCGCTGCTGCCCGCTGTGGAGAACCTGCGCGCCTCCTCCGCGACCGCCGCGATCGCCGTCGCCCGTGCGGCCGCCGCCGACGGCGTCGCCACCAAGGAGGACGACAACCTGGTGCAGGCGGTGCAGGACGCCATGTGGCAGCCGGTATACCGCGATCCGGCGGAGGGATAAAAGCGTGAGCATCCAGAACGGCCGCGTGGCTTCGCCCGGTTCCGCCCAGGCCTGACGCTGCGGGTGATCGAGTGGGTGGTTATCACGGGTTGGTGCTTTGAATGTGCCGGAGATCCGGGCCAGCGCTGGGTGCCCGGCGTGACCCCTCGATCGCAAGAACGCCAGCGATCAGTAACCGTCAGCACGGCCGCAAGCGCGCCTACGGCAGAGTGTCAGACCACGCGCGGTCATGACATACGCAGGTCAGAACGTCCCGCGAGGCATAAGCAGCCGTACAGTCTTCCTGAGGTGACGAGTGGGTTCAGATTCGGCTTTCCGTCTGGTGCGCCGGACACTGGATTGGGAGCTCGGGCCAGAGGATGCCCTCAGGCTGCTGCGGTCCGACTGATCACCTGCTCATCGCCGAGATCTGGGGCGAGGCCCGGTGGCTGGAGCTGAGCAGTGACGAGGAGGCTGCCGCGGTGGCCGCGCCGCGCGAGTTCGCCGGGATCGGGCCGACCTGCTCGCCAAGGTTGCCGGAATCCTTGAGGGCGCGAGCGAGGGTGAGCTTGATGAGCCGCTGGCCGCCATGCCGCCGGCCAGCCGGGGCCGCCTGAATCGAGCCGCCGCCGACGAATGATTGCTAAATCAAGCGAGCGCAAACTATAATTTGCATCATTGGGGTCCCCGGGCGGGCCGCAGCCGGAGGGACTCCGGCGGGAGCCTTCGGCGATCCCGGCATGGGAGGCACGATGAGGCCAGCGGCAACCAGGTCGGCGGGATGGCCGGCGATGCCCAGGCCCCGCGGTACCGGACCAGACGTCACGGTGCTCGGCGGCCCGCCGGGGGCGGCCCGTGCGACGGGCGGGATCACGCTGGGCCTGGAGGAGGAGTTTGTGCTCCTGGACCCGTCCACCGGCGCCGCTGTCCTGGCCGGCCCGGTCCTGGCGCGGATGCTCGACGGCGAGCCGGGGGTGCAGCAGGAGGTGATGCGGTTCCAGGTGGAGACCGCGACCGGGGTGTGCACCAGCCTGGACGACCTCGGCCGGGAACTGATCCGGCTCCGGCGGCTGGCCGCGGGCGCCGCGGCATCGGCGGGCTGCCTGCTGGTGGCATCGGGGATCGCGCCGTATCGCACGCCCGGGCTGGCCGCCCTGACAGACCAGCCGCGGTACCAGGAGCTGGCGCGGCAGTTCGGCCCGCTGGTGGCCGGGTCGGGCGGCGCCTGCGGCTGCCATGTACACGTGGGGATTCCCTCCCGCGACCTCGGCGTCCAGGTACTGACGCGGCTGCGGCCCTGGCTCGCGCCGCTGATGGCCATCACCGTCAACTCACCGATCGCGGGCGGCCGCGACACAGCCTGGGCCAGCTGCCGGTACCCGGCCTGGTCCCGCTGGCCGACCGCCTCGGTGCCAGGGGTGTGGCCGGACGCCGCCGCCTACGATGCGGCGGTCCGCCGCCTCATCGGGCGGGGCGCGGCGCTCGATGAGCAGGGCATCTACTTCCCGGCGCGGCTGTCCCCGCGCTACCCGACCGTAGAGGTCCGGGTCGCCGACGTCTGCCTCGACGCCGGTACCGCGGTGCTGCTGGCCGGGCTGACCCGCGCCCTGGTCGCGACCGCCCTGGCCGAGGCCCTTCAGGGCACGTCACTGCCAGCGGCGCCCGCCTCGTGGGTCAACGCGGCCCTTGCCGCCGCGGCCAGGCACGGGCTCGCGGGGCCAGCCGTCGACCCATTCACCGGACGGACCGCCGATGCGCGCAGCGCGGTGTCCCGCCTCACCGAGCATGTCTACCCCGCGCTCAGCGATCACGGCGACGCGCAGACGATCACCGGACTGCTGCGCCGGCTCGACCAGCAGGGGACCGGGGCCGACCGCCAGCGAGCCCTCTTCGCCAGCAGCGCCTCCCCGCCCGGATTCATCCACGCGCTCGCTCGCGCGACGCTATCTCACAGCATGTAACCGGCCCCTTGGACCTGGAATTCGCGGATCCTCCAGCCTTGCGTGCCGCTCCAGTGCCGGTAGTGCCTGCCGTCGGCGCGGCGGGCCCTGGTAGTCGAAGGGGATGCTGCCATGGCCGCTGGGCACCCTTTCCCGTCCGGGAGCATGCACCGGTGGTTCCCGGTTGTGGTTACCGGGTCTCCGATTAGCGTTTCAAAAAGGCCACCTAGCTGCGAAAACCTGGTGGGCGCAACTGGGTTCGAACCAGTGGCCCCTCGCTTGTAAGCAGGGAGTCCGTCAGCGCTGTGCCGACTTGCGAAGACCTGCCGATTAGTTGAGCGGTAGCTCGTAAGTTGAGTGCTCACTGACCTACCGGCCTGAATGCTCCAAGCCGGATCGCACCGCCTATCCCGCCGCTCTGGTCAAGGCAGGATGGCAGCAGTCACGCCGCAGGGCCTTTCCTGGTTGGAGGTTAGGCGGCGGCGAGGAACTGGACGGGAGGGCTGTCCAGGTAGGCGCGAGCCATCGCATATCGGCGTTCGACGTAGCCCAGCGCGATGTTGCAGGTGTGGCACAGGAGTCCTCGGATGCACTCTCCGCACGATCGGTTTTTCCCCCGGCAGCAGGCGTGATCATGATCCACGTGGATAAGCTGCCGCTCCTCAAACGGCTGGTGGCACATGCCGCAGGCGTTGTGCTGTGCCTCCAGAAGCAGGGCGAACAACTCCTGGGTCAGCCCGTAGCTAGGAATCCGGTACTTCCGATTGGACTTCTTACGGGACTCCGATGACTCGCGATGCGGATGGTCTCGGTTGTACAGCCTGTTGCGCTCCATGGTCTCGGCTGTCTTGCAAGGGCCCCCATGCCCAGGAGTGCGGGCACATGTCGTCTTCTTTCGCGGCATCCACTTGCCGCACCGCTCTTGCCCCATTTAGGCAAGGTATATCTCCGACTCCTCAGCTTTACGTTATGACACGCCGAATCAAGTATTCGAAAATTGTGGGCGCAGTAGGATTTGAACCTACGAACCCCTCGCTTGTAAGGCGAGTGCTCTACCACTGAGCTATGCGCCCTGCATTCTGGGGTGCCGTACGGCACCGCGAACGCAGCTAGCGTACCGGTTTCCCGGACCGTCAGCCGTATTGGGAGGGGCGACGCATCCGTTGATGCGTCCTCGAACCGGTAGGCCGGGCGGGAACCAAGGTTCGTTCGGGATCAACATGGGCGCGGGAGGCCGACCGGGCTTCCTTCCGCCGGCCTCGGTGCGGCCCCAAGCCGACGGCTAGGGCCGGATGTAGCGGCGCCTGGCGGCCTCGGGTTGACGTAGAGCCGGGCGCGATTCCGCCCAGTTCGATAGGGGCAGGCCGACGGCCCCAGCAGGCATTTCCAGCCGGCCTGCCGGATCTGGATCGGCATCCTCGGTCACGGCCGGTCCGGCCGGTTTCCTTAGGTGAGCAGGGCGAGGCCCTCGGCGGCGATCCGGTCGACCTCTCCGCTGATATCGCCGAACTCCTGCCCGGCCATCGACCCGGCCTGCACGCGCGCCGCGATGCCCTGCGCGATGGCCGCGGCCTTGAAATGGGCCAGCGCGACCCAGGCAGGCAGGTCGCTGAGGTCGGCGCCGGTCCGCTCGGCGTACCGTTCCGCCAGGTAAGAGCGGGGCGGGAAGCCGGGCAGCATGCTCGGCGCGGGCGTCAGCACCGGCTTGGTCTCGCCGCTCTGCCGCCAGTAGAACAGCATCAAGCCGAGGTCGGCCAGCGGCTCGCCCAGCGTGGCGAGTTCCCAGTCGAGCACGGCCGCCACGGCCGGCGGCAGCTGCCTGGCCAGCAGGCAGTTATCGATCCGGAAGTCCCCGTGCACGACGGCTCCCCCGGGCCCAGTCGGCGGGTCGGCGCGCAGGCGTCGGGCCAGTTCGTCGACGGCCGGGACGTCCCGGTTCTTGGAACGCTCCCACTGCTCGGTCCACCGGCGCACCTGCCGCTCCCCCAGCCCGGACGGCCGGCCAAAACCCGACAGGCCTACACCGTCGGGATCTACGGCGTGCAGGTCTGCCAGCGTGTCCACCAGGACGTCGGCGATGGCGTGGCGGTCCCGCGGTGAGTCCGCGTACCCGGCGGGGAGAGCGTCGCGCACGACGTACCCCTCCACCTTCTCCATCACGTAGAACGGAACGCCGATCAGTTCGCCGGCGTCCTCGAACAGGATGGCCGGCACCGGGACGGCGGTGGCGCCCAGGGCGCGCTGCACCCGGGCCTCCCGGGTCATGTCGTGCGCCCGCGGCAGCAGCGGTCCGTCCGGCGGCCTGCGCAGCACGGCCTGGCCCGCGGCGCTGGTGAGCTCGAAGGTCAGGTTCGACTTTCCGCCGGAGACGAGCGAGGCCTCCAGCCGCTCCCACCCGGGGTCGCCGAGCGCCCGCGCGAGCGCCGGGCCGACGAGGTCGAGCCGGGTCAGGTTCTCGTACATCGGATCCTTTCTTCTTCCGACCTTAGCGGGCACGTTCATGCAGACGACTCTGCGCGGGCGGTTCGGCTGACGCGCCGATCCTGTTCCCCGAGCGGGAACAGGATCGGGCTCACCAGATAGGGGCTGCGTCCCGGCGCAGGCTCGTTGTCCCTCCTGGCCAGCAGGGCGTTGCGGACCTCATCGATCAGCCCGGCGAGTTCGTCCTGGCTGAGCCAGAGCGGGACCTGGACGTAGCCGACCGAGTCGGCGGTCGGGTCGGCGTGCCCCTGGTCGAGGTAGGTGTTGAACTCGGCGAGCAGGGTGGCCATGGCGGCGGCGAACGCGCGGCGGTGGTCCTCCAGCGACATCGACGCGGCCGTGTCCCGGTCGATGACCGCCCGCGCCCGGTGCAGGCGGTAGCGGCGCTCGACGGCACCGTGCACCCGCTGTTCGCCTTCCACCTCCAGCACTCCGGCCTCGGCCAGCAGGCCGACGTGCCGGTACACGGTGGTCTTGGGCACGTCCGGCAGGTCAGCGCACAGATCGGAGGTGGTACGTACGCGCCCGCCGGACATGGCATGTACGATCCGCAGCCGCACCGGATGCAGGAGCAGGTCAAGCGTGTCCACGACCTAACGATCCCATATCTGGTACTGTTTCCAAAATTGGGAAAGCAGATACCGGCGGCGAGGGAGTCAGCGATGCCACGTCAACTGTCCGGAGACGATCCCGGTACGACGACCGCGGGCGCACCGCCGCTGGGGCGGTATTACGAGGTGGCGGGCCGGCGGTTGCTGCTGCACCGGTCGGGCAGCGGGAGCCCGGCGGTAGTGTTCTTGTCCGGGGGCGGCGCGGTCGGCCTGGACTACTTCAACGTCCAGGAGAGAGCCGCCCGGCTCACCACGAGCGTGATCTACGACCGGGCCGGAACGGGATGGAGTGACCGGGTCGAGCTGCCGCGCAGCTCCGCCGAGGTCACCGACGAGCTGCGCGAACTGCTGCGGACCGCCGGCGTGCCCTCCCCCTACCTGCTGGTCGGTCACTCCCTCGGCGGCTTCTACGCCCGCCATTACGCGCACCGTTTCCCCGGCGAGGTCGCCGGCCTGATCCTGCTGGACCCCGCGCACGAGGACTACGACGCCTATATGCCCGGGGAACTGGTCGAGATCTGGCACGCATGGGACCCCGACCAGGCACTCCCCCACGAGCTGCCTGGCGAGGTTATCCAGTTCTACCGGGGCCTGTTCGGCGCGGAGATGACGGACTGGCCGGAGGAGATCCGTGAACCGCTCATCGAGCGGCACGTCAGCCCGGAATGGCTGCGGGTCGGCTTCCAGGAGGCGAAGAACCTCGGCCAGCTCAACGACGAACTCCGTCGCACAGGAAAGATGCCCGACGTGCCGCTGATCATCCTGGCCGCCATGGGCATCGACCCTTTCAAGCGAGCGGTGTCGGGCGGCACGTCCGAAGCCCTGCTCCGCGAGGAGATCGAAGGCAAGCGGCGGCTCTACACGGCGCTGGCCGAATCGGTCTCGCAGGGCAAGAACCGTCTCGTCGACGACGTTGGGCACGTCACCCTCCACCTGCGCCGTCCCGACGCCGTCCAGCAGGCCATCCAGGACCTACTTGGCTGAATCGGCGTGTGATTGCCGGAGAAGACCATCACGGGCCAGGGAACTTGCCGCAGGTCTTGCCTCGTGCAACAAGAGAAACGGCACCCGGAGCGCGGTTACGCTAACGGAACTCTGGTGGCTAGGACGAAGTGTGCCTGCCTGCCCGTTCATGAAGGGCCTGTCATGACGATCTACCAGCACATACGTCATCCGCGCATCGCCGCGCGGCGCGCTGACCGCCCGGTGAAGGTGGCCGACTTCCTCCCTCGGGGCACAGCGATCAACCGGTTCAACACCAAGGTCGCGCTGATCATCACGTCGGTGGTGGGCAGTATGTGGTGTGCGTATGCCTTCGCGTTGTTCGACCTGATCAGCCTGCCCGCTGCGATCCGCGGCGGCGCGTCGGAGATCGTATCTTGGGTGGCGCAGACCTTCTTGCAGCTGGTGCTCTTGTCGGTCATTATGGTCGGTCAAAACGTACAGGCCGCCGCGGCGGACAAGCGCGCAGAGGCGACCTTCCACGACGCGAGCGCCACGCTGCACGAAGTGGCGCACGTGCAAGGCCATCTCGCCGCCCAGGACGTGCTGCTGAGCAAGATCGCCGCGAAGATCGGCCTGGACCCGGTGCCCCTCATCGACAACCCGCCCGACGAGAACGCGCCCGACGACGAGGACCCGGAGAACTGAGACGGAGACGAGGACCCGGAGAACTAAGACGGAACGGTCACCGTCCTGGCGCGTCCCATCGTTGGGTTCAGTGTCCGGACATGCCGCCGTCGACGGCCAGCGTGACGCCGGCGATGTAGGACGAGGCGGGGCTGGCCAGGAAGATGACGGCGGCGTCGAGCTCGTGCTGCTCGCCCATCCGGCCCAGCGTGGAGGTATGGGCGATGTAGTCCTGCAGACGATCGGGCGGGATGGTCGCGGTCATCTCACTGCGGAAGTACCCGGGCGCGACCGCGTTGACCCGGATGCCACGCCGGCCTGACCACTGCTGGTTCAGGTCGCGGGTCAAACCGATGAGGCCGGTCTTGCTGGCCGCGTAGGCGGCCTGCGGAGAGAAGGACTTCATCAGGCCGATCACGCTGGCGACGTTGACGATGGCCGAGCCGCGCGGCATGGCGCGCGCGGCCGCCTGCGCCATCCAGTACGCGCCGAGCAGGTTGACGTCGATGACCTCGCGGAACTGCTCCGGGGTCTCATGCAGCGCGGGCACGGCCGTGCCGACGCCCGCGTTGTTGACGAGCACATCTAGGTGGCCGAACTCCCCGACGGCCGCCTGCACTGCCGCCTGGCAGGCCTCCGGATCGGTGACGTCGGTCTCGACCGCGAGCGCGCTGCGGCCCAGTGCGCGGATCTCGGCGGCCACTGCCTCCAGACCCGCCCGGCGACGGGCCGCCAGCACGACATCCGCCCCGGCCTGAGCCAGCGCCACCGCGAAGCCCGCGCCCAGGCCGGCGCTTGCCCCGGTAACCAGCGCGACCTTCCCGGCCAGGGAGAACCGCTCCAGAATGTTCATTGGCTCCCGTATATCTTTTGAGCCCGGTCACGCAGGACGTTCTTTTGGATTTTGCCGGTGGAAGTCTTCGGCAGGTCGGCGAACTCGATGCGCTTGGGCACCTTGTACCTCGCCAGCCGTTCGCGCGCGTACTCGGCTAGCGCGTCCGCGTCAACGTCCTCACGCCGCACCACGAAGGCGACGGGCACCTCACCCCAGCGCTCGTCCGGCACTCCCACGACGGCGCTTTCCACTACCGCGGGATGGCTGTCAAGCACGCGTTCAACCTCGACCGATGCGATGTTCTCTCCCCCGGAAACGATGATGTCCTTGCTCCGGTCGCGGATCTCAACGTATCCGTCAGGATGCCGCACCGCCAGGTCTCCGGTCAGCAAGCAGCCGCTGCGGGTGACCTCCCGCGTCGCCTCGTCGTCATGGTAGTAGCCGAGCATGACGTTATTGCCGCTGACCGCGATCTCACCGATCGTCTCCCCGTCGGCCGGCACGTCCCGGCCTTCACCATCAAGGACCCGCAGCGGGCGGGCGATGATGTTGGCCGCTCCCTGCCGGGCCCGCAGCGTGGCCTGCTCCGCCGGCTCGAGGCTGTCCCACTCCGGCTGCCATTCGTTGATCGCGAGCGGGCCGTAGGTCTCGGTGAGGCCGTAGAGATGAGTGACCGCGAAGCGCATCTTCTCCAGGCGCGCCAGCAAGGTGGCCGATGGCGGCGCGCCGCCGGTGTCCACGTGCACCTCATGATCCAGCGGGCCGGCCGCGGCATCTTCGGCGATCATGGTGAGCACGGTCGGCGCGGCGCTGAAGTGGGTGATCCCCTCGGCGCGCAGCAGGCGCCAGATCTCGGCGGTGTCCACGGCCCGCAGGCAGACGTGGGTGCCGCCCGCCGCGGTGACGGCCCACGTGAAGCACCAGCCGTTGCAGTGGAACATCGGCAGCGTCCACAGATACCTGGCCCCCGGCCCGAGGCGGGCGTGATACGCCATCGCGGTCGCCTGCAGGTACGCGCCCCGGTGGTGGTACATCACGCCCTTGGGCCGCCCGGTCGTCCCGCTCGTGTAGTTGATGGCCAGGAGCTGGCGCTCGTCGATCTGCCCCGGGCTTACCGGGGCGGGATCCGCGCCCGCGATCCACGCCTCGTAGGAGTCATCGGATCCGCCGGCGATGACGTACGGCAGGTTCCGCTCGCCGGCCAGCCGGCGGGCTAGACCGGCGAACTCCTCGGTCGCCACCAGGAGCGACGCGCCCGAGTGCCCGAGGATCTCCGCCATCTCCGTGGCCGATAGCCGGATGTTGACCGGGACCAGCGCGGCGCCCCGCATGGGCACCGCGTGGTGCAGTTCGAGCATCACGTGGCTGTTGGCGCACAGCGCCGCCACCCGGTCCTCGTGCCCAACGCCCATCGCGGCCAGCGCGCCGGTGAGCCTGCGGCAGCGATCGGACATGTCGCGGTAGGTAAAGGTGCGCTCGCCGTCGACGATCGCGATCCGGTCGGCGAAGACCGCGGCCGCGCGGTCGAGGAAGGACGCGGGGGTCAGCGGGGCGAAGGTGAACTCTGCCATCCAATCGCTCTTCCCAGCGAGCCGCCATCCAATCGCGCTTGCCAGCCAGCCGACCCTAAACACCGGCATTGTGGCTCCAGGAGTGGCTTAACCGGAGCATTGCGGGTAAGGCTGCAGATATGGCCCAGTGCACATCCCGGGCCGCGCCGCGCGGCCGGGCATAACAGGTTGCCGGCGGATCGGACAGGCTCGCCCAGGAGGTGACACGTGAAACCATTCGTGATCAACCGGCACGGCCGGCTGGTGTTCCCGGCTAATTTCCTCGGCGAACTGGACTTCTCGGTGCTTGAGTCGCTCGATCAGTTCACCGCCGTGATCGGGCGGGATTTCGAGGCTAAGGCGCCGACCGGGACCGACATCTTGTCCCGGGTCGAGTCCGGAAACTATCCCGGACGCTTCGAGCTCCTGCGCGACCTGGGCCAGAACCTGTTCTGGGTCAACCGGTACGCGATCACCATGTTCGACAAGCGGCCGACGCGCTGGCGCGACCTGGCCAGGCGCCGTGACGACGTGTTCCTGCCGGTGCTGACCCCATGGGAGGACAGCGAGCGAAAGGTGGCCGCGGTGGAACGCGCGTTCCGCGCGCTGCCCGCGACGTGGGATGCCGACACCGAGGACCGGATCTTTGACCTGCTGTTCGCGGTGTTCAGCACCAAGCTGCACCACGCCACCGAACTGCCCGCGATCAAGCCGACGGTGGCGGAGTTCCTGAGCCGGCCGGACGCGCTGACGTTCGTGATGCCGGACCACGACCCCGACTACCCGGTCTTCAGCACCGAGGAGATCATCGATGCGCACCAGGGGGTGCCCGAGCTCGAAGCGCTGACGCGCTGGGCGATGGTGCTGCACAACCAGTACCCGTGGGAACGTTCCCGCACTGACCTGCGCGGGCCCGGGCAGATCGGCGACGACGACTTCGTGGTGGCGTTCCACCCCCGCAACCGCGACGTCATGGCCTTCATCGAGCGGGTCAGGCGTTCCTCGGGCGGCGAGCAGAAGCCAGCCACGCTGGCCGGGCCGGGCAGGCAGGTCGAGGCGGTGGCGCCCGTAACGCCCTATCCCCCGGTGCGAGTACGGGAGGCGTTCAAGATCCAGCCCAAGCTCGAGGCCCTGGCGATCGTGCGCGGCGAGCACGTCTGCAGCAACGACGACGTGATCAGGAACGCCAGCTTCTCCTGGTCGCCGATGAGCGCCGAGGAGATCAGCGCGAAAACCGGGATCGAGCGGCGCCGCTACACCAGCCGGGAACCCGAGGAGCTGGCGCTGCCCGCGGCCCGGGCGGCGCTGGCCAAGGCCGGCCGTTCCCCCGAGGAGATCGGTGCCGTGCTGGTCAGCACCTGCACGAGCAACCGGCTGATCCCGTCCATCGCGTGCTGGCTGTCCGGCGAGCTCGGCCTGCTGCAGACCCACGCCTCGGCCGACCTGATCGCCGCCTGCGCGGGGCTGCCCTACGGGATGGCCGAGGCCATCCGGCAGCTCCAGGAGGTCGGCCGGCCCGTCCTGCTGGTCTGCGTGGAGAAGTTCTCTGACAAGATCGGCAGCGTCCGCACCTCGCGGATGATCTTCGGGGACGGGGCCGCGGCCATGGTCATCGGGCCCGCCCCGGCCGGCGAGCCTGGAGACGTGGACGTGGTGCAGACCTACGCCAGCGGGCCGCACACCGAGGTCAACTCGATCATCTGGCCGAACGCGGACTTCGACAACGACATCACCGTGTACGGCCCCGAGGTCAAGTCGCTGGTGCAGCGCTATCTTGTCCAGATGCTCGACGAACTCGGCACCCTGCCCCACCCTGATGATCCCGGGCGCACGCTGCTTGAGAGCATCGAGCTGATCGTGCCGCACCAGGCCAACAAGACGATGATCCTCAACCTGGCCGGCAAGGCCGGCCTGTCAGCTGACCAGCTGTACTTCAACGTGGACCGGATGGGGAACGTGTCGGCGGCGAGCATCCCGATCGCGCTCTACGACGCCGTACGCGACGGCGCGATCTCCCGCCGGACCCGTATCTTCGCGCCCGGCTTCGGGGCCGGCGCGGTCGGCGGGTACGCCGTGCTGCAATTCGACCCGGCCATCGTGGCGGACGAGGTGGTGCTGGACGTCCTGCAGGAGACCGCGGCGCCGCCGCCGAGGGCCGGGGGGACCACGGACGACATGCACGCGGCCTTCGGCGGATGAGCCGATGAGCCAGGAGCGCAAGAGCGCGTTCAGCCGCGTCGCGGTGGTCAACCGCGGCGAACCGGCCATGCGGCTGATCAACGCCGTCCGGGAGTGGAATGCCGAGGGAAAGCCGCCGCTGCGGGTCATCGCCGTGTACACCGCCGTCGACCGGCATGCGACGTTCGTCCGCGAGGCCGACGAGAGCGTGCTGATCGGCCCGGACGACGCCGGCGCCGACTTCGCCGGGAGCCCCTACCTCGACTACGCCGAGCTGGAGCGCGCGCTGCGGGCGTGTCGCGCGGACGCGGTGTGGCCTGGCTGGGGGTTCGTCTCGGAGAAGGCCGAGTTCGCGGAGCTGTGCGACCGGCTGGGCATCACCTTCGTCGGCCCGCCGGCGGAGGTCATGCGCCGACTCGGCGACAAGATCGAGTCCAAGCGGCTGGCCGAGCAGGCCGGCGTGCCGCTCGCGCCGTGGAGCGGCGGACCGGTGGCCGACCTGGCCGCGGCCCGCGCGCAGGCCGAGTCGATCGGCTACCCGCTGATGGTCAAGGCGACCGCGGGCGGCGGCGGGCGCGGCATCCGGCTGGTGCAGTCGCCTGACCAGCTGGACGAGGCGTTCGAGCGTGCCAGCTCCGAAGCGTCGAAGACGGCCGGGGACGCGACGGTCTTCCTGGAGCGGGCCATCCGCGGCGGCCGGCACGTCGAGGTTCAGGTCATCGCCGACGCCGAGGGCACCGTGTGGACGCTGGGCGTCCGGGACTGCAGCGTGCAACGGCGCAACCAGAAGGTCATCGAGGAGTCCGCCTCGACCGCGCTGGACACCGAGCAGGAGAAGCTGCTGCGCTCGCACGCCGCTGAACTGGTCAGGGCCGCCGGGTACGTCAGCGCCGGGACGGTGGAGTTCCTGTACCAGCCCAGCGAGCGGCTGCTGTCGTTCCTCGAGGTCAATACCCGGTTGCAGGTCGAGCACCCGGTCACCGAGGCCACCACCGGCGTCGACATCGTCAAGCTGCAGCTGCACATCGCGGCCGGCGGCACGCTGGCCGAGACCGGCTCCGCCGAGCCGCCTGCCTTCGGGCACGCCATCGAGGCCAGGCTGACCGCGGAGGACCCGGAGCGCGACTTCGCGCCCGCCCCTGGCCTGATCGAGCACCTCGCCCTGCCGACCGGCCCGGGCATCAGGGTCGACACCGGGGTAGCACCGGGGGACGTCATCCCCCCGCAGTTCGACTCCATGATCGCCAAGGTGATCGCCTGGGGCCGGGACCGCTCCGAGGCCCGCGCCCGGCTCTCCCGCGCGCTCCGCCAGACCACCACGGTGATCAGCGGCGGCACCACGAACAAGGCGTTCCTGCTCGACCTGCTTGACCGGCCGGAATTCGTGCGCGGCGAGATCGATACGACCTGGCTGGATGCGATGATGGCCGACGGTTACGCGCCGCCGCGCAGGGTCGACGTCGCGCTGCTGGCCACCGCCTTCGAGGCCTACGAGGCGCACGCGCGACGGCAGCGGGACCGGCTGTTCACCTCCGCCGAGCGCGGTCGGCCCGAGGTCGGGCATGAGACCCAGCACCAGGTCGACGTCCGCGTCGGCGGGGAGGCCTACCGGCTCCGGGTTAGCCGGTCCCGCCCCGGCCGGTACCGGGTCGAGCTGGACGGCCGTTCGGTAGAAGTCGATGTCGAGCGGTCGGGCCGGTTCGAACTCCGGCTGGGCGTCGGCGGCCAGACTTTCGACGTGCTCTCGGTCGCGCAGGGCGCGGACTACCTCGTCGAGGTCGACGGCGCGGTGCACCGGATCTCCGGCGGCGAGGCCGGGCTGGTCCGCGTCCCGGCACCGGCCATGGTGGTGGCCATCCAGGTCGCGGCCGGCGACGAGGTCGCCGAGGGCGACGTCGTGGCCGTGGTGGAGAGCATGAAGCTGGAGACGGCGCTGCGCGCCCCGGTGGCCGGCCGGGTCGCCGAGGTGTTCGCCGACGTCAATATCCAGGTGGAGAGCGGCGCCAAGCTGCTCCTGATCGAGCCTGCGGCGGACGCGGCCGAGGAACCGGAATCCGGGGTCCGGGCTGACCTTGCGGCGCTGGCGGACCCGGCCTCCGCGGACCCCGATCCGGCCGAGGCGGCCGCCGACGCGCTGGTGGCGCTGCGCTCCCTGGTGCTCGGCTATGACG
>JBAUAY010000668.1:0-3195 GCA_049676235.1 Streptosporangiaceae bacterium | reverse complement strand
GCGCGTACAGCGTCACCCAGTCCATAGCCCGCAGCGGGTCCTCGTCGTTCCGCTCGCAGGTGAGCTGGCGGAACAGCCGCGGTGCGCGGCGCGGCACCTTCAGGCCGCCGGGCAGCATCCCGTCCGTTGCGCAGCCGCGCTCGACGCAGGCGCGCATGACCCGCCACAGGTCACCGAGGCCCGTCCCGACCTGCTCGGCTGTCCGGCCGAGCGCCTTCTCGTTCTCGAGCACGATCCCGGAGATGGGCAGGCCACTGGACCTGGCGTGCGCGAGCAGTTCCTTGCCGGTAGTGAACGGATAGGGCAGATCCGGCCCGGCTGGCCCGGCTTGGAGGGTAGGCGCCGATCCGGCGGCCGTCTCGTCGGCGACGAAGCCGCCGCCGATCGAGTAGTAGGCGCGCTCGCGGATGGCCGCGCCCGCGCCGTCGTAAGCGGTGAACCGCATGCCGTTCGGGTGATAGCCGAGCTTCTTCCTGCGGTTGAATTCCAGGTGCTCGCCCAGCGTGAAGGCGATCTCGTGCTCGCCGAGCAGCCGCACGGTCCCGCGTCGCGCGATGGCCTCCAGGCGGGCCGGTACCGCGTCCACGTCGACGGTGGCCGGCTGCTCGCCCTCGAGCCCGAGCAGGACGGCCTTATCGCTGCCGTGTCCCGGGCCGGTCAGGCCGAGCGAGCCGTACAGGGCCACCCGTACCGCTTGCACCCGTGGCAGCAGGCCGTCGTCCCGAAGGCCTCCGGTGAACATCCCGGCCGCCTTCATCGGGCCGACCGTATGTGAGCTCGACGGACCGATGCCCACCTTGAACAGGTCAAAGACGCTGATCGCCATGGCTTCGCTCTCCCCAGGAGGAGGTGTCAGTGAAAGACTACGGTCCGGTCGTGGTTGAGCAGCACCCGGTGCTCCGCGTGCCAGATCACCGCCCGGGCCAGGACCTGCGCCTCGACGTCACGGCCGGCCTCGGCCAGACGCTCGGGCGAGAGGGTGTGATCAACCCGGATCACGTCCTGCTCGATGATCGGGCCTTCGTCCAGGTCTGGTGTCACGTAATGCGCGGTGGCGCCGACCAGCTTGACGCCGCGCGTATGGGCCTGGTGGTAGGGCTTGGCCCCCTTGAAGCTGGGCAGGAAGGAGTGATGGATGTTGATCATCCGGCCCTCTACCCGCTTGCATACCTCGCCGGAAAGGATCTGCATGTAGCGAGCGAGCACGATGAGGTCCGCGCCGGTGCCGTCGATAACGTCGAGGAGCTGGCTCTCGGCCGCCGCCTTGGTCTCGGGCGTGACCGGGAGGTGATGGAACGGTATCCGGTAGGAAGTGGCCAGCTCGCCGAAATCGGCGTGGTTGGACACCACGCCGACCACGTCGACGGGCAGCGAACCGGTCTTCCAGCGGAACAGCAGGTCGTTCAGGCAGTGGCCGAGCCGGGAGACCATGATCACGGTGCGGATCCGGGTGGCCCGGTCGTGCAGTTGCCAGTCCATGTGGAACGCCTCGGCCACCCAGGAAAAGCCGCGTTCGAGCTCTGCCAGCTGAAGGTCCGGGGCTAGCTGAAGGTCCGGGGTCATCTGAAGGTCCGGGGTCAGCTGCTGGCCAGACGGCGGCAGGCAGAAGTGCACCCGCATGAAGAACCGGCCGTCCGGGCTCTCCCCGTATTGCTGGCTGGCCAGGATGTTCGCGGAATGCTGGACGAGGAAGCTGGACACCGCGTACACGATCCCGGGCTTGTCCGGGCAGGACAGCGTGAGCACATACTCCCGCCCCGTATCCGCACTCATCGGCCCGCCTTATTGTTGCATATAGTGCAACACAAATTCCTTATGTGCAACAATAATGCGTCACCGGGCGGTTTCCGGTCAAGAAGCGGAGCGCTCCCCTGATCGTGGGCCTCTACTGGCCCTCCGAGGGATGTTTCGGCCCACGATGATGGTCGGCCCGCGGCGAGGCCAGGTAGCGTTGCGCTATGGGCAACAGAGGGCGGAACTGGAGGCTGGGGTGACGCGCCGCGAGGATGTCCCCGGGGCTTCCGGGGCTTCCGGGGCTTCTGGGGCTTCTGGGTCCGGGCCGGTGCAGTCGGTGGACCGGGCGGTGGCCATCCTGGAGATCCTGGCCCGAGACGGGGAGGCCGGCGTCACCGAGGTCGCGCGCGAGCTTGACGTGCACAAGTCGACCGCGTCCCGGCTGCTCGCCGCCTTGGACCGGCGGGAGCTCGTGACCCAGGACACGGTGCGGGGGAAGTTCCGGCTCGGCGTGGGCATCGTCCGGCTCGCCGGGGCGGCGAGCCGGAAGCTCGACGTGGTGCAGGAAAGCCGGCCGGTCTGCCGGGCGCTGGCCCAGGAGGTGGGCGAGACCGTCAACCTGGCCATCCTGTCCGGCCGCGACGCCCTCTACCTGGACCAAGTGGCAGGCCCAGCCGCGCTCTCCCCGCACAACTGGGCCGGGCAGCGCATCCCGCTGCACGCGACCTCGGACGGCAAGGTCCTGCTGGCCTACCTGCCCGAGGGCGAACTCACCGCCTGCCTGGCGCCGCCGCTGGCCCGCTTCACCGACCGCACGATCACCGACCTGGCCGAGTTCGGTGAACTGCTGGCCGAGGTGCGGCGGCGCGGTTTCGCCACCGCGGTGGAGGAACTCGAGGCCGGGCTGACCGCCATCGCGGTGCCGGTCCGCAACGCCGAGGGAAACGTGATCGCCTCGATCAGCGTCTCGGGCCCGAGCTTCCGCATCCCGGCCGAACGCATCCCCGCCCTGGCCGCCGCCGCGGGCCGCGCCGCGGCCGAGGTCTCCCGCCGCCTCGGCTGGACCGACGCCAGGGCCAAGGGGATCAGCTAGTCGCCGAGCTCGCGGCGGCGGCGCTGGACAAAGTCGTCAAGCTCGGCGCGGATCGCGTCGTCCAGGGGCGGCGGTTCGAACGAGTCCAGCTTGGCCCGCCAGATGTCCCCGGCCCGGGCGGCGGTGTCCTTGCCGCCGAGCTTCAGCCAGCGCTCGAAGTTGGCGGTGGAGGAGAGCAGCGGCCGGTAGAAGCACTCGCGGAAGCGCCCCATCGTGTGCTCGGCGCCGAGGAAGTGCCCGCCGTGGCCGACCTCCTCGTGCGCGCCGAACGCGAGCGATTCCTCGGTGATCTCGAGCGGGGTGAACTCGACCCGGAGCATCTTCAGCAACTCGATGTCGATGATGAACTTCTCGTAGCAGCTGACCAG
>JBAUAY010000667.1:0-2153 GCA_049676235.1 Streptosporangiaceae bacterium | reverse complement strand
GGTAACGGCGGCGCGGGTGACCGTCGCGCGGGCCCAGCGCATCCGCTGCACCGCAGTCTCCGGGTGGTCGCCGTAGGCCTGCGCGACCCGCGCCGCGCAGCCCCGGATCCCGAACGCGGCGAGGGCTGCCGCGATGGCCCCATGAACCTGGGCCGCGGTTGGCTGGTCGGAACGCTGCAGCGCCGAGGCGAACAGCGCGTCGGCCCGGGCGGTACTGGTGGTGAGGTCGTAAGTCGCTGACCGCATCTTGGGCCTCCTTGACTGAGGACACTTCCGGTATACGCCTTGGGTCTGACATTTCCGGCGCCCGGATGCCAGCCTGCAGGTAAGACTCCGCGGCGCTGGCGAACTCATCTGGGTGCCGGGCGGAGGCTTACCAGCCGAGTTCGGTGAGCCGGTCGTCGTCGATGCCGAAGTGGTGGGCGATCTCGTGCACGACCGTTCGGCGGACCTGGTCGGCGACCTCCTGCTCGGTGCGGCATATCGCGCAGATTTTCGGATAACCGCCAGTCCGCTGGTTCGGCCGCGTCGCGAAGTTCGGCGGCGCGGCGCCAGGCGGTGATCATCCGGCGTTCGGCCCTGAGCTCCATCCGCCGGGCCCGGCGCAGCATGCGCAGCCTGCGCGCGTATCGCAGTTGCTCGGCCAGCTTCAGGTGGCCGCGAGTGCACTCGGCCGCGAGCTGTTCGGCGGGATGCATGGCTAGCCCGCGGGCGGGGCGTCGGGGCGGGTGAACGGCAGCTGGGTCTCGAAGACCTGTTGGGCCACGTCGGCGATGTCGTCCACTTCGTTCACCCACACCTCGCGGTTAGATCCCGTGACGGCCCGGTAGCCCCGCTCGTCGATCCACCGGACAAGGTCGTGGTACACCACCGGGAAGATTCCCGCGGCCGGACCGCTGCGCACCGCCACGGCGGCCTCGATCTCCGGCAGGACCCGGAACTGGGCCGACGCGGGCAGCTCGCCCGGCGGTTCGGCCACCGGCTGGGCCAGGTAGACCGTGACGCCTTCGCCGTGTGCGTCGTAGAGGATCATGCGAGGTCCCGATTCCTTAACCCGGTCGCCGATCCCCAGCCGCTCGAACTCACCGACCAGATGGTTGACGACGGGCACGATGTTCGACGGGCCGAACGCCGAGGCCTTCCCGGCGACGACGACCACGCCCATGGCAGGAACCTTCTTGATCACGATGTCGTCGGCTGGCATGGCACCCTCCTGTGCGATGTGGCGGAGCCGCGCTTCGATCCCGAGCAGCTGGTTCTGGTGTTCTAGCAGTTCGTGCTCGAGCTGGGCGCGGCGCAGGATGAGCATGCCGTGGAGCTCGTCGAGCGTGATCCCGACCAGCAGCCGCCTGGCCTGGGTGAGGGAAAGCCCGAGCTCCTTCAGGGCCATGATCCGGTTGAGCTGTCCGAGCTGGTCTGCCGAATAGCCGCGGTATCCCGTATCCGGGTCGACCGTGGCGGGGGCCAGCAGGCCGATCTCGTCGTAGTGCCTCAGCGTGCGGACGGAGACGCCGCCGAGCCTCGAGAACTCGCCGATGCTGAACATGACACCAGCATGCAGGCCTCACGCAACGTGAGGGTCAAGAGGCTCGCGCGCGGGAAAGTGCCGTGATAGCAAGCGGACTCCAGTCACTCTGAAACCGCTCGTACCCTGGGTATAGCGTGGCGGCATGGACTGGAAGATCGAGCTCGTCGCCATCCCGGTGACCGACGTGGGCCGGGCCAAGGCGTTCTACGTGGACCAGGTCGGCTTCCACGCCGACCACGACTACCAAGTCTCCGACACGCTGCGTTTCGTGCAGCTCACCCCGCCCGGATCGGCATGCTCGATCGTGCTGGGCACCGGGATCACCGAGATGGCGCCGGGGTCACAGAAGGGCGTGCAGATGGTCGTGGCCGATGCCGCGGCCGCCCGGGAGCAGCTGATCGCGCGCGGCGTGCAGGCCAGCGACATCGACGTCCAGCCGTGGGGCTCGTTCGTCTTCTTCAGCGACCCGGACGGTAACACCTGGTCGCTGCAGCAGTTGCCGGCCCGGCCGTAGCGTCCCGGTGAACCGGGCGCACCTGGAGTTCTGCTCCAGCCCGGAATGGGCCCGCCTGGTCGAGGACGAGCTGCTCCCCTGGGTCCTCGACGGCCGCGAGCTCGGCGACGA
>JBAUAY010000666.1:0-3839 GCA_049676235.1 Streptosporangiaceae bacterium | reverse complement strand
CCGAAGATGTTGCCGACCAGCCGCGAGTACGCCCCCCAGTTCATCCCGAACTGGAACTCCTGCACGATGCCGGTCACCACGCCGATCGCCACGTTGATCACCAGCAGCGTGCCGAAGAACCGGGTCAGCCGCAGGTAATCATCGCGCCCGCTGCGAACCCACGCCGTCTGCAGCAACGCGGTCAAGAACGCCAGGCCGATCGTGATCGGCACGAAGAAGAAATGGTTGATCGTCACGAACGCGAACTCCACCCGCGCCAAGTCGACGTTCGTCATCTACTCCCCCTGGTCAGGAAGGCTTACGGACTGGCTGGTCAGCGCGCGATGCGGCCAAGCAGTCCGGGGGTCACGTGTCGGCGCCCTGGTGAGCTGAGACTCCGTTCTGCCAGGCGGCGGCACCTGCGGCGGCAGCGGTCTTGGCCTGCGCCCACTTGATTCTCGCCTGCTCGCTTGGCGGGGTTTCCATCTCCCTGATCCACCGGCGGGTGGCCGAGAACAGATGCGAGCCGCCGACGGCCAGGCCTGCCAGGGCGATCAGGGCGCCGGCGCCGAACAGTGCTGCGCCGGTGATCATCGGAGCCGTTCTGAGCTCCGGCCAGCTGTTGCTTTGCTCCGTGCTAGTAGACATGGCACCGTCCCGGAAGTTAGTCGTTGATCGTCACTTTCTCCGCCTGGAACTAGCCAGGCATCATCCTGCCGGGGTGATTTGGGCGGCGGGCTGCCCAATCACCCGGCAGGTGTGATGTGCCGCGCATCCCAGACCGCCATATTCGGCCATGTGACTGAGCGGCATGACGTGACCATCGTTGGCAGCGGCGCGGGCCGAGGCACGCTGGCGCATACCCCGTCAGGCACTGCAAAGCGCACGAGGTCGACAACCTGTACGTCGTCGACACGAGTTTTCTTCCCGAGCATCGGGGCCATGAACCCCGCGCTCACCGCCATGGCCAACGCGATCCGCGTCGGTGACCATCTGCTGAGCCGGATGGCGTGACCGGGCCCGGTCACGATTACGAAAAGAGGCCAAATGCCGGACGTTCCTATCCTGACTGCAAGAGGCCAGGCGCCAATGAGCGGATTCCCGCCTATTGCCGATTACGGGTTCTTGTCGAACTGCGAGCAGAGCTGCCTAATCGCACCGGACGGGTCGGTCGAATGGCTGTGCCTGCCGCGCCCGGATTCCCCGAGCGTGTTCGGGGCGCTGCTTGACCGGACCGCCGGCTTGTTCCGGTTCGGTCCCGGCAATACCCGCGTTCCTCAGCATCGCCGGTACGTGCCGGGGACGATGGTGCTGGAAACGACCTGGCAGACCCCGACGGGATGGATGATCGTCCAGGACTTCCTGGCCATCGGCCCGATCCAGCACCAGGGACGACGGCCGGACTACCACCGGGCTCCGGCTGACCTGGGCGCCGTCGGCGCGCTGGTGCGGATCGCGACGTGCATCAGCGGCCGGGTCGAGGCCGTCGTGAACTGCGGCCCGCTGTTCAACTACGGGGCGGCCGGCGGCACGTGGAACTATAAGGGCGACGGCTACGACGCGATGACGATCGCCCCTAAGGAGGGGGATCTGCGCCTGGAAGTGGCGGGCACCATCCCGCTCGGCGTGCTGGGTGCCCGCTGTTACGGCCGCACCACGCTGACCCAGGGCCAGTCGGCCTTCGTCGCGCTGTCCTGGGGCGGCGACCGCGTTCCGGCCAGCCAGGACGAGGCGTTCAGCGCGCTGAGCACCACGGTCGATTTCTGGCGCGACTGGCTGAGCTCGGCCAAGATCCCGGATCATCCGTGGAAGCCCTACCTGGATCGCAGTGCCCTGACGCTGAAGGGGCTCAGCTACGCCCCTACCGGCGCGATCATGGCTGCGTCGACGACGTCGCTGCCGGAGACGCCGGGCGGGGCGCGGAACTGGGATTACCGGTTCACCTGGATCAGGGACTCGGCGTTCATGCTCCGCTCGCTGTACCGGCTGGGTTTCGACTGGGAGGCGATCGAGTACTGGGGGTTCGTCATCGACGCGGTCAGCGGGGGTGACCTGAACCGCCGGTTCGAGCTGCAGATCATGTACGGGATCGGCGGGGAACGCGACCTGACCGAGCGGACCCTGGACCACCTGTCCGGGTGGCGCGGGGCGCGGCCGGTCCGGGTCGGGAACGGGGCCTGGAACCAGCAGCAGCACGACGTCTGGGGGATGATCCTGGACGCCCTGGATGTCCAGTTCCACAACGGAGCTACCCAGATCGTGGCGCCGATCTGGGAAGGCCTGGCCGGGTTCGTGGACGCCGCCCTGGCGCACTGGCACGAACCCGACCAGGGCATCTGGGAAGTCCGCGGCGACCCCCAGCACTTCACCGCCTCCAAGGTGATGTGCTGGGTCGCGGCCGCCCGCGGCGCCGATCTTGCCGAGGAGCGCGGCGCCGACGAACGCGCCAAGCGGTGGCGGGCAGGCGCCGATGAGATCAAGGCCGAGATCCTGGACAAGGGCCTGTCCAGCCGGGGGGTGTTCCGGCAGCATTATGAGACCGATGACCTGGACGCCTCGCTGCTGCTGCTGCCCATCATGAGATTCCTGCCCCCCGACGACGAGCGCGTCAGAGCGACCGTGTTGGCCATCGCCGATGAGCTGACCCAGGACGGCCTGGTCCTGCGTTACCGGGTCGAGGGCACCGACACCGGCTTCGAGGGCGAAGAAGGCACCTTCACCATCTGCTCCTTCTGGCTGGTCACCGCGCTGGCCATGATCGGCGAAACCGACCGCGCGCACGCCCTGTGCCAGAAGCTGCTCTCCTTCGCCGGACCGCTGCAGCTCTACGCCGAGGAGATCGACGTCACCACCGGCCAGCATCTCGGCAATTTCCCGCAGGCATTCACCCACCTCGCCCTGATCGAAGCCGTATCGCTGCTCATCGACTCCGAGTCAGAAAAGGGGTCCGCCACGATCGGATAGACAGGCGAAACCCGCGATAGGCGCCAGCTGTCTCAGCTGGCGCCTATCGCTGCGAGTGGGAGGAGGCACCGCGGCACCCGCCTGCCGAATCGTGACCGCATGGCGGGAAGCCGCCCGCCGGGCACGCCTGCGCCAGCGGTCACCCGAGGCGGGTGGTGCGTGCCCTTTTCCTGCGATGCAGGGGTGGCACCATCGCCGAGTAGCTGCATAGCCACTCGGCGCCTGCCTGGAGCGACCATGACTCTTCACGTACGCATGGTGAGCCCGCCGGACCTGACTTAACTCCTCGCTGATGCGCTCATCGCGGACTCCGGCGTCTCCCGTTTGGTAGTGCTGACCGGATCCGCACGACGCCCAGACGGCGACGCTGTGCACTTCGACGTGCATGCCCGCTCCGCCAATTCCGTGCTCCGGCAAGTACGGGAGCTTCAAGGCGATCACCCCAGCTCGATTGTCATCGAGAACGTGGACGCGGCGATCGGGGAAGAGATCGGGCCGGCCAGGAAGCACAGTCTGGTCGAAAGGGACGTCACTCCGGTATGGGATGTGGTCGAAGCCAAGATCCACTCAGATGCCGTATATGCGCCCAGCTTCTTCATCCTGCTGGCTATCGCCGGGCGGATTGGTGCTGTCGGCATCCTGACGAATTCGCAGATACTCATCGTGGGCGCCATGGTCGTCGGACCCGAATACAACGCCATCATGGGTGTCGCGCTCGGCATCGACCAGCGCGACAGGCAGGCAATACTCCGCGGCAACGCCGCCCTTCTGGCCGGATTCTCGGCAGCGATCATCGTAACCTTGCTCTTCGGCCTGGCGATCCGGTGGTCAGGTCAGACTCCTAGGGCATACTCACTGGGCGTGCGGCCAGTCTCGAGCCTGATCGACAAGCCAAA
>JBAUAY010000665.1:0-3137 GCA_049676235.1 Streptosporangiaceae bacterium | reverse complement strand
CAGCAGGATCCGTTCCGAGCCCGGGCGGCCGGTCAGCAGGTCCGCCAGCTCGCCGTTGACCCGGTCCAGCAGGCAGGTACGCAGGAGCAGATCCTGGACCTCACCGGGCTGGCGGTCGAGCATCTCGCCGATCAGGTACTCCGCGACCGCGCGGTTGGTGCCGGAGAACTCCGCGACGAACCGCTCCGGGTCGGGATGACCGGCCAGGGACAACACCGCGAGCCGCAGGCCCGCGGCCCACCCTTCGGTCCGCTGGTGCAGCAGCGCTACCCCGGCCTCCGACAGCGCAATACCCGAAGCGGCGAGAAGCTCGCGGGTCTCGCGCTCGGTGAACTGCAGATCCGCCGCGCGGATCTCGGCGAGCTCGCCGGCCAGGCGCAGCTGATGCAGGCCCAGCCGCAGATCGTGACGCGTGGTCAGCACCGCGTGCACGCCGACAGGAAGGTGCATCAGCAGGCGGGTGAGCTGGGCGAGGCCCTTCGGCGAGTTCAGCTCGTGCAGATCATCAATAACGAGCGTGATGTCGCCGCGAGCATCGGCGAGCTCGGACAGCACCCTGTCGATCATCGCCGACGCATCGAATTCCGGCGTCGCCGCAGCCGGCTCCGCGCCGCTGGTCGCGCCGGAGGCATGGCGGACCGCGTCGAGCAGGGCCAGCCAGAAATCCTGGGCGTCGTCCTGACCACGGCGCACCTGCACGACGGCGAGGCGGTACGCCCGGTCCGGACGGTCGGCCCAGGCCCGCAGCAGCGAAGTCTTCCCGCTGCCGGCCGGAGCCGAGATGACCGTAACCTTCCGGGCCGACGCGCGGTCCAGGGCGGCGAGAAGATCAGCCCGGTCGATCAGCCGTGGGGTTGTCCGAGCCACCGTCACACGCCTGCCTTGGTATCTACGCCTGACACCCTAGCGTCGGTAACGCAGTACTGGCGCCTTCCCCTGGGTAACAGGCCAGCGCATGTACTGTCAACGGCGCGGGCCTGACGGCCTTCCGGCAGGCCAAGGTGCTCGGCCAGCCACGGCCCGGTCACGCTGTCCGCGTCGCGCGCGACGTCCTCGGGCGTCCCCGTCGCGACGATGTGCCCGCCGTCCGGGCCGCCGCCTGGGCCCATGTCGATGAGGTGGTCGGCGGCGGCGAGCAGGTCCAGGTCGTGGTCGATGACGATAATGGTGGCCCCGGCCTGCAGGAGCCGGTCGAACACTCCGGCCAGGGTGGCCACGTCGAGCGGGTGCAGGCCGGTGGACGGCTCGTCGAAGACGTACAGCGCGCCGCGCTGGCTGCTGCGCAGCCGGGAGGCGATCCGCAGTCGCTGCGACTCGCCGCCGGACAGGGACGGCGTGGGCTCGCCCAGTCGCAGGTAACCCAGTCCGACCTCGCTGACCGGCCGCAGCGCCGCGGCGACCGGGTCCCGGCCGGCGAACCGCTGCAGAGCATCGTCCACGCTCAGGCCGAGCACGTCGGCAATGGTCAGGCCGTCGACCCGGACGGCCAGGGTGGCGTCGTTGAAGCGGGCACCGTGGCAGGTCGGGCACTGGACGGCGATGTCGGGAAGGTACTGCACGTCGAGGTCGATATGGCCGAGCCCGCGGCAGGTCGGGCACTGGCCCTCGCGCGTATTGAACGAGAAATGCCCGGGCTTCCAGCGGCGCCGCCGGGCGTACGCGGACTCGGCGAACAGGCGGCGGATCTGATCGAACGCCCCGGAGTAGGTCGCCGGTGTCGATCGCGCGTTCTGGCCGATCGGCGAGGCATCGACCTGGACGACCTGGCGGATGCCGCCGAGGTCTAGGCGGCGGACGTGCCCCGGCAGCACGGAGGCGTTCAGCAGGGCCCGGGCGGCCGGGATAAGGCTGTCCAGCACGAGGGCGGTCTTCCCCGCGCCGGACGGCCCGGCCAGCGCGGTCAGCCGGTGCAGCGGGAAGGCGGCGGTGACGTCGTGCAGGTTGTACAGGTCGCTGATTTCCAGGGTGATCTGCCCGCCGGGACCGGGCCGTGCCAGACGGTCCCTGGTCACGGCCGCGGCGCCGGCCAGGAACGGTCCGATGATCGAGTGCGGGTCGGTTTCCAGCTGGCCGGGGGTGCCCTGGGCGATCACCGTGCCGCCCTTGGCGCCGGCCGCGGGACCGAGTTCGATGACCCAGTCCGCGGAGCGGATAACCTCCCGCTCGTGCTCCACCACGATCACGGAATTGCCGTTCCCGGCTAGGGCGGTGATCGTCTTGCGCAGCCCGGCGACGTTGGCCGGGTGCAGCCCGACCGACGGCTCGTCCAGCACGTACAGCATGCCCGTGGTGCTGGCGCGCACCGTTGAGGTGAGCTCGATCCGCTGCCGCTCTCCTGTCGACAGCGAGGCGCCGGCCCGGTCGAGAGTCAGGTAGCCCAGTCCGACGTCGAGCAGCGGCGTGAGCCTGCCGTTCAGTTCGGCGAGCAGACCGGTCGTCAGCCGGCTGAGCTCGGCGGGCAGTCCCGCGGGCAGCCCGGCCGCGAAGTCCCGCAGCTCGTCCAGGGTGAGCGCGCTGATCTCGGCGAGGTTGCGGCCGCCGAGCTGCGAGCTCAGTGCTTCGGGCCGCAGCCGGGTGCCGTGGCACACCGAGCAGACGCGGGTGACGAGGAAACGCTGCACCAGCCGGCGGGTGCGCTCGTTGTCGCTGCGCAGCGAGCGTTCGACCGCGGCGACCGCGTTGTCGTAGTTGACCGACAGCTGCACGGTCCGCGTGTTCCGGCCCGAGCTCAGCGTCACCTGCTGCCGTACCGGTTCACCATGCAGTACGACGTCGCGCTCCTGATCGGTCAGCGACCGGTAGGGCACGTCGAGCCGGACCCCGAGCTCGCCCGCGGCGTACATCGACAGCCGCCGCCCGCCCGAGTTCCACGGCAGTACCGCGCCTTGCTCGATCGTCTTGTCCGGATCGGGAACCAGGGTGCTGACGTCGACCTCGGACCGTACGCCCAGGCCCTGACAGGCCAGGCACGCGCCGTAGGAGTTGAAGGCGAAGGACTCGGCGCTGGGATGGACGAACCGCGCGCCGCACACCGGGCAGATGATCTCCTCGCTGAGCGTGGCGATCGACGGCGCGACGCGGTGGCCGTTCGGGCACAGGTGCGTACCCAGCCGGGACATCATCAGGCGCAGCACGTT
>JBAUAY010000664.1:0-2173 GCA_049676235.1 Streptosporangiaceae bacterium | reverse complement strand
ACAGGAGGCGAGTTGCCGTGCCCACGGTGCGTCGGATCATTGTTGGCGTGCATGGGTCTCTAGGGAGCCTGCAAGCGCTGCGGTACGCGGCGGACGAGGCGAGGCTGCGGAACGTGCCGCTGCTGGCCGTCTCCGCATGGGTTCCTCCGGGTGGTGAAGCGGCCGAACGACGAGCTCCCTCGGCCCACCTGCGCAAGGTCTGGCGGGAGGCCGCCTGGGAGCGGCTGTGGGCCGCGTTCGACGCCGGGCTGGGCGGAGTGCCCGCCGACCTGACCGTGGAACCGCAGGTGGCCCGCGGCGAGACCGGCCCGGTGCTCGTCGAGGCGGCTGACCGGCCAGACGATCTGCTCATCATCGGCACGGGCCGCCGGGCTGGGATCGGGCGGGCACTGCACCGTTCGGTCAGCCGCTACTGCCTGGCGCACGCGCGGTGCCCGGTGCTGGCCGTCCCGCCTTCGGCGCTGATGGACGAGATGAGCCACGGCCTGCGCTCCTGGCAGCTCCGGCGGCACGCGCTCATTCCCGACACCCCCGAGGTATAGCCCCACCTTCGTCTCACCCGCGGATCTGACCCCGCGGGGTTTCCTCGTGCCCGGCCGCGCCGAGCGACGAGGCGCCCGCATGGGTTCCGTTAGGAACGCGACAGCAGGCGCATGGGTCATGTCAGTGGCCTTTATCTGAGGGAATCCCGGAGCTTTTACTGAGATTCGCTTGAGGGCCTGCGCGTGCCCCGCGCGAGCTCTTCCACTAGCGGCACACCACTAGGAGTCACCGTGTGGTACCTGACGGACTGGTTCTATGTCGGCCTGACGATCGTCGTCTTCGCCGTACTCCTCCTCATCTTGAAGGGGATCGAGACCTTTGAGCGCTGAGAACTGGATCGGCCTGATAGGTGGCGTCCTGCTGACGATCTACCTGTTCGTGGCCCTCGTCCTACCTGAGAGGTTCTGATGAACAGCACAGCCGCAGGCTGGCTGCAGTTCCTGCTGCTCTTCGCCGCTCTGGCGGCATGCTACGTGCCGCTCGGCAACTACATCGCGCACATCTTCACCGACAAGAAACACTGGCGGGTGGAGCGCGGCATCTACAAGCTGACCGGGATCGACCCGGACGCCGACATGCGCTGGACCGTCTACGTGCGTTCCATCCTGGCGTTCTCGCTCGTCGCCGTGCTGTTCGTGTACCTGATCGAGCGGACCCAGCACTGGCTGTTCTGGTCGATCGGGATGGCGAACGTCCCGACGGACACCGCGTGGAACACCGCGGTCTCGTTCACCACGAACACCAACTGGCAGAACTACGCCGGCGAGGCGACCATGGGCTACCTCACCCAGCAGGGCGCGCTCATGGTGCAGCAGTTCTTTTCGGCCGCGGTCGGCCTGGCCGTCGCGATCGCGATGATCCGCGGCTTCACCCGGTCCCGGACCGACCGGCTGGGCAACTTCTGGGTCGACGTGACCCGCGGGGTTATCCGGCTGCTGCTGCCGATCGCGGTCATCGGCACCCTGATCCTGGTGGCCAGCGGGGGGATCGAGAACCTGGCCAACTACCACACGATCACCACGCTGTCCGGCGCCCACCAGACCATCCCCGGCGGCACGGTGGCGTCGCAGGAAGTCATCAAGGACCTGGGCAACAACGGAGGCGGCTGGTTCAACACCAACTCGGCCCACCCGTTCGAGAGCCCGAACCCGTTCACGAACATCTTCGAGGTCTTCCTGCTGCTGCTGATCCCGTTCGCCACGCCGCGGGCGTTCGGCAAGATGGTCGGCGACAACAAGCAGGGCTACGCGCTGGTCGCCGCGATGGTGATCATCTGGGCGTGCGCCGTCGGCGGGATCAGCTTCTTCGAGGGCCACCTGGGCACAGCCGGAATCGCGGCGCAAACCGCGCACGGCACGATGGAAGGAGTGGAGGTACGGACCGGCACGCCGGGCTGCTCGGTGTTCGCGGCGTCGACCACGGTGACGTCCACCGGCGCGGTGAGCTGTTTCCACGATTCGCTGACGCCGTTCGGCGGCGGCATCGCGCTGTTCGACATCGCGCTGGGCGAGGTCGCGCCGGGCGGGATCGGGGCCGGCATGTACGGCATCCTGGTCCTGGCCATCGTCACGGTGTTCGTGGCCGGGCTGATGGTCGGCCGGACGCCGGAGTACATCGGCAAGAAGATCCG
>JBAUAY010000663.1:0-5105 GCA_049676235.1 Streptosporangiaceae bacterium | reverse complement strand
CAGCAGGATCCGTTCCGAGCCCGGGCGGCCGGTCAGCAGGTCCGCCAGCTCGCCGTTGACCCGGTCCAGCAGGCAGGTACGCAGGAGCAGATCCTGGACCTCACCGGGCTGGCGGTCGAGCATCTCGGCGAGCAGGTACTCGGCGACCGTTCGGTTGGTGCCGGAGAACTCCGCGACGAACCGCTCCGGGTCGGGGTGATCGGCCAGCGACAGCGCGGCGAGCCGCAGGCCCGCGGCCCACCCTTCGGCCCGCCGGTGCAGCAGCGCCGTCCCGGCCTCCGACAGCGCGATACCCGAAGCGGCGAGCAGCTCGCCTGTCTCCCGCTCGCTGAACCGCAGATCCGCCGCCCGGATCTCGGCCAGCTCATCCACCAGGCGCAGCTGATGCACGCCCAGCCAAAGACCGCGGCGGGTAGACACGATGGCGTGGGCCTGCGATGGGAGGTTGGCCAGCAGGCGCGTGAGCTGAGCGAGCGCCTCCGTCGAGGCTAGCTCGTGGACATCGTCGATCACCAGCACGACGCGACCACGGTGCTCTGCGAGCTCCGATAGCATCCTGTCGACCATCGCCCGCCCGTTGAAGTCAGGCGCCGCTGCCTGCTGCTCGTCCCGGATGGTGCCGCAGGCCTGGCAGACGGCGTCGAGCAGGGCCAGCCAGAAAAGCTGGGCGTCGTGCTCGTCGCGGCGCACCTGCACGACCGCGAGCCGGCGCGCTTGGCCCGGACGGTCGGCCCAGGCGCGCAGCAGCGACGTCTTCCCGCTGCCCGCAGGTGCGGAGATGATCGTCACCTTCCGCGATGCCGCGCGGTCGAGGCAGGCGACGAGATCGACACGGTCAATCATCCGGGGGGTGTCCATACCGCCTTCACCTGGCTGTGGTCTCCTGCGCTGGTTCGCTGCTGACGTAGGGGTCATGCGGCTTGCCTCCAGGCGGCGTGGCTGACGTATTGCGCCGTCGCTAGATAGCGGCTTGGTCTTGCCCGGCTCCGGACATCCTTCAAGGGAACCCGCTGGGCCGGACGGTGAATAGTGGTCAGATGACGATAGTTTGCGCGGCGGCGGTTGACGGGCCTGGTCGAAGGCAGGCGCCGCGCTAGGGTGAGACGCCCTGGCGGAGCGCTTCGCGGACGATGTCCACTCGGCCCTTCACACCCAGCTTGGCGAGGATGCGGGAGATATAGGTCTGGACGGTCCGCCGGGACAAGAACATGCCCCTCGCGATGTCCGACGTCGAATGGCCTCTGGCCACCATGGCGGCGATCTTGACCTCGGTCGGGGTGAGCGCGTCCCAGCCGAAGGCCGCCCGCTGGCCGCGTCGGCCGCGCACGCCACGCCTGATGCCGTAGGGACGGAGCCGGCCCTCCGCCCGCCGGATGTCCCAGTGAGCCTGTAGGCCCCCATAGAGGCTGACCGCCTCGTTCAGGGCGGTCCTGGCGTCCTCTTCCCGGCCGCTCTTGGCCTGCACGACGGCCAGGTCCTCAAGCGCGGCGGGCAGTTCCACCGCCGGCCCGAGCGCCCGGTCGTGCGCGACAGCTTCCGTAAGTGGGCCCGGATCCGACTCAAGGAGTCCGTGACAGCGCAGGCTGGCCACAGTTGCCCTGGCCGGGTGGGTCTCCGCCACGGCCTCCGCCTGACAGGCCTGCGTCGCGGCTTGCGCCATCTGCCGATCGCCCGCGGCGAGAGCGAGCCGGACCAGATCCGGTAGTCATTGGTGGATCAGGGTCATCTCCCCGTCGCGCCGCGGCAGCATCGCGGCTAGCCGCAGCATGGCCTGGTGCGTCTCTCCGCCCTGTTCAAGCGCGAGCGCGTGCGCGGCGACCAGGAAGTCCTGGTTCTCACGGTCGGGGACTGTCTGGATGGGCAGGGCGAGGCCCTGGCGAAGTTGCTGGTCGGCCACTGTGCGCTCGTCCCGGCGGCCGGCGATGAGCGCGGTCACGCCGTGCAATAGCAGCGCAGACCAGCGCTCGCGCAAAAAGGAATACGTCAGCCCGGGAGTGTCGGTGTCATCCGGGCCCAGTTCGGCGAGTGCATCATCCCACTCGCCAAGCCAGTACCGAAGTACCGCCGCGGTGACCCATGTCGCGCGATCAGGGTTCCCGCTTCGCTGGGAGGCCTCGCGGGCCCGCCGCAGGGTCAGCTCGGCCTGCGGCCAGCGGTCGAGGTTCTGCAGCGTGAAGATGCGGTCGTCAAGGGCGAACGAGCGCAGGTCCGCGTGGCCAGGATCGTCGCCGAGCACGCGCAGCGCCCGGTCGATGTAGTCAAGCGCGGCCGCGTGATCGCGTCTGATGGAACGGGTCAGCCAAAGATCGGTCAGTGCGTGCGCCGTCGCGAACGCATCGCCAGCCTGCTCGGCGGCGGCCAGGGCCTGGATTGCGGTCGCGTCGGCCGCGTCCAGGTCGCCGGTGGCGGCCCGCTGGAGCATCGCCAGCAAGGCCAGCATCCGGGCCCGCCATTCGCCGGGCAGGCCGACCGATGCCAGTGCCTGCCGCATGGTCGTGATCGCGTCATCGTTGCGGCCCGCGCTGACCTGTGCGCGGGTCAGCACCCAGTACGTCTCGGCCCGCCGCATCGGGTCAGTCATTACCGTCAGCGCCCGGCTGGCCTGCGTGGCCGCCTCTTGATAAGACCCGGTGGCGAGCAGAGCCCACACCTGGCTGGCCATGAGCCCGTCCCAGGCCTCGTCGCCACGGGGCGTCTCATCCAGTTCCCGGCGGAGTATCTCGGCCCCGAGCTGCGGGGCCCGGGTGGCCAGCGCAGGCCCGAACTCGATGAGCCACTTCCGAACCCAGGCCTCACCCGGCCTGTTCGCGGCAGAAAGCTGCTGCGCGACGCTCAGTGCGTCCGCGCCCGCGGCCGCGAGTTCCCGGGCCGCCTCGGCGTGCAGCGCGGTACGCAGCGCGGCCGGCATGCTCTCGTAGAGCGCCTGCTGGATCAGCAGATGACGGAACGCCAGGTCCGGATCGGAGCCGATCAGGATGCCCGCTGCCACCGCCTCCTCGACGTCGGCCGCCAGTTCCGACGCTGGTCTGCGCAGTACCACGGCCAGATCGGTGACCGCGAACCTTCCGCCGAGCAGCGCGGCCGTCCGCAGCATCTGCGCCGCGTCGGCCGACACGGAGCTGAGCCGATCAGTCAGCACGGCGGCCAGGGACGCCGGGAGCCGTTCCCGGGCGGCGGAAACCTCGGCGGTGGCGGGTCGGATTTCCAGCGCCTGCTCGCGTACCATGGCGTCGACCAGCTCGCGCACGTACAGCGGATTGCCGGCAGCCTGTGCCGTCAACTGCCGCAGCGCGTCCCCGGGCTGGGCCCCGACCATCGCCGTCACCAGGGCAGTCACGTCGGTTTCGGTCAACGGCCCAAGCGTGACTACCGCACCCCCTCGGCGAACGACGGCCGCGCGGAGTTCCCGCACCTCCGCCCGGCGCGGAGTCGGCCGGCATGTCCCTATCAGCAGCAGCCGCAACTGGTCGATAGAGGCGGCGAGCTGGTGCCAGACGATCAGCGACGCGTCGTCGGCCCATTGCAGGTCATCAAGGACGATAACCGTGGGGGCGGCCGCGCAGAGCTCGTCTACCAGTGTCACCAGCACCTCGATGCCGGTAACCGACGCATCGCCGTCCGCGAACAGCCCCTGCCGGAGGCTGCGGAGCAGGTCGGCGGCGTGCGCGCGCCGCGGGTCCGGCGAGCTCGGCCGCACCTGAAGGCAGTCCAGCATCACGCGCAGCGGCAGCCGCTCGGTGAGCTTGCCCGCGACCCCCCACCCGATGTCCCACCCCGGGGCGCTGCCTGCCGCTAGGGCCTCGGCGACCAGAGACGACTTGCCGATGCCCGGTTCACCCTCGACCCAGACCACCGCTCCCTCACCGCGCCCGAGGGCCTCGACACCCGCGCGGACGATCGCGAGCTCCTGCCCGCGGCCCACCCATTGCGGCGGCCGGTCTATAGACCACATGCCAGTAACGTATGTCCTGCCTAGAGCCGATGCCCAGCGAGGGGCAGGGCCTCGCCGAGCTGGCGGCGGGAGCTGATGCCGAGCTTGGTAAACACCTTGCCGAGGTGCCACTCGACCGTGCGGGGGCTCAGGAACAGTTCCGCGCCGATCTCGACATTGGACTGCCCGTCCCGGGCCCGGCGGGCGATCTGCCGCTCCTGAGCGGTGAGCTCGTCACGGACGTCCGCCGCGGGCACCCGGATTGCCTCGCCGGCGGCAAGCAGCTCGCCGCGGGCGCGTTCGGCGAACGCCGCGGCTCCGATCCGTGCGAACAGCTCGTAAGCCGTCCGCAGCTGGGCCCGGGCGTCGGCACGGCGGTCTTCCCGCCGCAGCCATTCCCCGTAGACCAGGTGCGCGCGGGCCAGCGCGACCGCGCCACGGCACTGGGCCAGCCGGTCGATCGCCTCCTGATAGAGGAGCTCGGCGGGCTCGCCCTCGCTCACCAGCGCGCGCGAGCGCGCCTCGATGCCCAGCGCCCACGACGTGCCGCTGGGACGGGTGGTACGGGCCAGCCGCTCGACAGCGTCCGCGGCGCGGGCGGTCTCGCCGCAGCGGGCGGCCGCCTCGACCAGCTCCACCAGCCCCCAGTTCGCGAAGCCAAGCTCGTACGGGTAGGCACTGGCCTCGTCGGCGGCGGTCAGCGCGTCCTGGTAGCGGCCGAGCCCATTGCTCAGCACCGCGCTGGTATGCCGAACCAGGCCCAGCCCCATGCCCTCGCCCCGGACCGTCAGGCCGTTGATGGCGGTGTGGATGAGCCCGGCGGCCTCATCCGCGCGACCCTGCCAGCCGACCAGGGCCAGCGCGCTGTAAGGCGGCAAGTCGTTCCTGGTCGCCTCCGTGATGGCCGCCGTCTCATCGACGAGCGAGGCGGCCGCCCCGAACTCCCCGGTGTGCAGGAGTACGCCGACCCTCTGAGCCAGGGCGAGCGGCAGCAAGCTGAGCGCGCCGGCATCGCGGGTGAGCTGGAGGTACCGGGCGGACATCTCGTACCAGCCCTCGTCGTCCCACACATCATGGGCGGCGTGACAGGCCACGAAGAACCACCGCAGCTCGTCCTCAAGAGCCAGCCCCCCGCGGCGGAACGCGGCGACGGCAGCTCGCACCGCCGTCGTTC
>JBAUAY010000662.1:0-7618 GCA_049676235.1 Streptosporangiaceae bacterium | reverse complement strand
GGACCGCACGACCTCGGCGACCACGGGGTTCACGTCATTGTGTTCCGTAAAGATCGTCATGCCCGCAGTCTGCCCAATTCCCGCAGGCTCCGCGCGCCGGGGTACCCTGCCCTGCTATGCGGGCAGTCGTACAGCGAGTAAGCCGGGCCAGCGTGACCGTGGACGGCCAGGTCGTCGGCGCCATCGAGGAGCCTGGCCTGCTCGTCCTGGTCGGCGTGACCCACCCCGACACCCCGGAGCAGGCCGCGAAGCTCGCCGCCAAGCTGTGGGGACTGCGGATCCTCGACGGCGAGAAGTCCTGCTCCGATGTGGCCGCGCCGCTCCTGGTGATCAGCCAGTTCACGCTCTACGCGGAGCTGGCCAAGGGCCGCCGCCCGTCCTGGTCCGCGGCCGCCCCGGGGCTGGTAGCCGAGCCCCTGGTCGGCGCCGTGGTGCAGGCCCTGCGCGGTCTGGGGGCCCGGGTCGAGACCGGCGTCTTCGGCGCCGACATGAAGGTCGCCCTGGTCAACGACGGCCCCGTCACCATCGTTCTGGATCTGTGAAGCCCCCGGGCTACTTCGACGCCCCGGCACTGGGATCGGCGGAGGGACTTCCGGGGGCCAGGCCGGCCAGCACGCACTGCGGCCGGGCCCGCAGCGAGACCGCGTCCTGGGACTGGAACGAGGCCTGGCAGAACGACCGCGCCTGTGACCCGCAGTAGTGCAGGGTTGACCCTCCGGTGGAGTTCGGCACGATGACGTTCACGCAGCCGTGCGCAGAAGCCCCGTACGAGTCGTGCGTCACCACCCCCCAGGCAGCCAGGCCGCCGAAGACGAGGATCACCACCACCGCGGCGGTCGCGAAGATCCGCTTCTGCCGCGGGGTGAGGCGCCCCGCCTGGGGGTTGGTCTTGGCGTACATGGATGCCCAAGTGTAAACAGCACAGTGTAAACAGCACAGAGCGGATCAGGCCGACCCCGCAGGCCCTGTGTTAGCGTCGGCCGCACATAAGCCATTAACGGAGAGGTACGGAAGTGGTAACGCGCGATACGCGGTGGCCTGCCGGCGCGCCGTGCTGGGTGGATGTCAGCGTGGACGACGTACCGAAGGCGATCGCCTTCTACCGGGCCCTATTCGGCTGGGACATCCAGGCGGGCGGTCCGGAGGTGGGCGGCTACGCCATCGCCCACCTCAATGACCGGATCGTCGCCGGTATCGGTCCGAAGTTCGCCGCGCCGGACGCCCCGTCGGCCTGGACGACCTACCTGGCTGCCGACGACGCCGACGCGGTCGCGGAGAAGATCAAGGCGGCGGGCGGCCATCTGGTGCAGGGGCCGATGGACGTTATGGAGGAGGGCCGGATGGCCATCGCCTTCGACCCCACCGGAGCCGCCTTCGGCCTGTGGCAGGGCGGCAGGACGACCGGCGTCGGCCTGGCCAACGAGACCGGGGCGCTGACCTGGAACGAACACGTCAGCTGGGACTTCGACGCCGGCCAGGCCTTCTACCGCGCCGTGTTCGGCTACGAGTACCAGGACGTGAGCGGGGAGGGCTTCCGGTACGCGATGCTCATGGTCGACGGGCGCGAGGTCGGCGGCATCGGCCAGTACCTGCCGGAGACGCCGGCCGGGACCCCGGCCGCCTGGAGCGTCTACTTCGCCGTCAACGACACCGACGCCGCCGTGGCCGCCGCCGTCGAGCACGGCGGTAGCGTCGTGCACCCCATCAGGGACAGCCCGTACGGCCGGATCGGCGTCGTCACCGACAACCAGGGCGCCGCCTTCTCGCTGATCACCAGCCCGCAGCCGCAGTAAGCGTCGCTAATTGTCATGTTCGGTGGGGCGCCCAGGACCTCGTTGACCGAAAAGCCTCCTGCCCGTGACCGGGTCGGCCCGGCTAGCCGACGGGCGGGGTTCCGTGGGTGTGGAAGGACTCGATCGTCTTCAGGCCCCACGCCTGGCCTTTAGCCCGCTCGGCCTCCGTCCAGGTGATCGTGCGCCAGTCCGGGGCCAGCACCAGCCGGGCGACCGGGTTGCACAGCTCGATCCGGTTGCCGCCCGGCTCGTAGACGTACAGGAAGAACGTCTGCTGGATCGCGTGTTTGTGCGGCCCGGTCTCGATGAACACTCCGCGGTCCAGGCAGATGTCCGCCGCCCGCAAGATGTCCTCGCGGGTATCCGGCGCGAACGCGACGTGGTGCAGCCGCCCGGCCGTGCCGGTCCAGTCCCGCGTGTACACCAGGTCGTAGCCCTTGTTGGTGAAGTGCAGCCACTGCGCGGAGATCGTGCCGTCGTCGAGCATGATCTGCTCGGTGACCCGGCCGCCGAGCACGTCCCGGACGAACTCCCCGTTGGGCGGCACGTCCTGGGCGAGGTAGTTGACGTGGTCCAGCCGCCGGACGCAGACGCCGCGCGCCGGGTAGGCCTGAGCCTGGTTCTTCAGCGCAGGCTTGAGCCCTTCCGGCGGCGTGTACCACTCGGTTTCCCAGTACAGCTCCATTTCGTGCCCGTCCGGATCGCAGAACAGGTACGTGGGCCCGATACCCGGGTCGCCGTCCTTCCAGCTGATGCCGAGCCCGGTCGCCTCGATCGCCGCCACCCGGGCTTCGAGGGCGGCCTGGCTCGAGGCCCGCAGCCCCACCCGGCGGATGCCCGAGGTATCGTGCGCCGTCAGCTTGAGGGTGTGGTGCTCGTAGTCATCCCACGTGCGCAGGTAGACCGAGTTTCCCTCGCGGCCGGTCTCGGTCAGGCCGAGAATGTCCACGAAGAACCGCAGGCTCGCGTCTGGTTCCGGCGTCAGCAGCTCGATGTGCCCGAGGTGGGCGACCTCGTGCCGCGGCGGCCGGGTGGCCGCCGCGGCAAAATGGTGCTGCGGATCCATCACGCAAACCTCCGGGGATAGACGGTGCCGTCGAAAAGCTTGCGTGCGGTGCGCACCACTCCCGAGCGGAGCACCGTGGGCGGCTGGCTCGCCTGGTCGACCTCGACCTCGACCTCGACGTGCCCGGTCGGGTGCTCGATGTCGAATCGCGCCTGGCCCGGCTTAACGGCGGCCAGGTCACGTCCGGCCGCGCCGTCGAGCAGCAGCGCGGTCGCGACGCTGACCCCGCCGAGCACCCCGATCGCGTCGTGCACCCGCACGGGGATGAAGGTCCGGGTGCAGATCGTCCCGCCGTCCGCCGGGGCGGCGACGAGGGAGATCTTCGGCACCGAGGCGGCGGACACGTCGCCCAGGCCCATCAGCTGGCCGGCGGCCAGCTGCAGGGACCGGACCCGATGCCCGAGTCCCGTGTCCGCCTCGAGTTCGGCGACGGTCTCGTACCCGGTGCGGCCAAGCTCGGCGGCGGGCACCACCACCACCGGCATGCCGTTGTCGATACAGGTGACGGTGATGCCGTCGATGACGTCGGTGACGTGTCCGGTGGGCAGCAGCGCGCCGGTGGCCGAGCCCTCGGTCCCGGCGAAATCGAGCACCACGGCCGACGCCGTCCCTGGCACCCCGGCGATCGCGGTGTCGCCGTCGTAACCGACCACGCCGTCCGCGCCGGGGAACGTGGCGGTCGCCAGGCTGCCCGAGTTGACCATGCGGATCCGCACCGGCGCACCCCGGACCAGGCCGCGCTCGACGGCGAACGGGCCCACCCCGGCCAGCAAGTTGCCGCAGTTCTGCCGGTCAGAAACCGTAGCCTCGCCGACACCGACCTGCAGGAACAGGTAATCGACGTCCGCGTCCGCCCGGGCCGAGGGGGAGATCACCGCCACCTTGGAGGTCAGCGGATGCGCCCCGCCGATCCCGTCGATCTGCCTGGCGTCCGGGCTCCCCATGATCCGCAGCAGCAGATCGTCCCGCGCCGCCGGATCCGCGGGCAGGTCCTCCGCCAGGAAGTACGCGCCCTTCGACGTCCCGCCCCGCATCATCATGCACCGCACCCCGGCGTCATCCCGCTCCATCGGGCGTCCCTTCGGTTCCGGCGGTGACGTACGTGACGCCGCGGGCGGCGAGCTTGTCACGCAGGCCGTACAGGTCCAGGCCCAGCTGGCCGTCGGCCAGGGCCTTGCGGTTCTGCTCCTCCCTGGCCACCCTGGCCTGGGCGGCCGCCAGCGCCTGGTCGGCTTCGGCGCGCGGTACGCACACCACGCCGTCGTCGTCGGCGATGATCACGTCGCCCGGCCGGACGATCTGCCCGCCGATCGAGACGGGCAGGTTGACCGAGCCCGGCGTCTCCTTGACCGTGCCCTGGGCGCTGACCGCCGCCGACCAGACACCGAAACCCATCGCCCGCAGTTCGGCCACGTCCCGGACGCCGGCCTCGATGACCAGGCCACGGACCCCGCGCGCAGCCAGCGAGGTCGCCAGCAGCTCACCGAACATCCCGTCGGTGCACGGCGAGGCCGCCGTAACCACGAGCAGGTCCCCGGCCTGGCACTGCTCCACCGCCGCGTGGATCATGAGGTTGTCGCCGGGCCAGCACAGCGCGGTGACCGCGGTCCCGCCGACCCGGGTCCCGTCCTGGATGGGGCGCAGGCCCGGGCCGAGGTACCCGGCCCGGCCGATCGCCTCGTGCACGGTGGCTACCCCGAGTGCGGCCAGCTGGTCCACGACGCCTAGGTCCGCGCGGGACACCCCGGTGACGATCACGTTACGCATCAGCTCAGCCTGTCCGTGACCTGCGGGAACACCCGCATGTAAGCCTCGCCGAGGGTGGCCTGCGGCAGGCCCAGGTTAGGTCCGGCGTTGCGCTTGAGCTGGGTGCCGCGCCGCCTGGCCAGGTCGGTGTAGTACTCCCACAGGTGCTGCTGGGCGCCCATGCGCTCCATCGCCTTCCGTTTGGCGTCGAAGACGGCCGTGATGTCCAGCAGGACCTCCGGCTTGAAGCCGCACATCTCCGGCTGGTGCGGCTCGAACAGGAAGACCGGCGGCGCGCCGATCGGCTCGCCGGGAGCGGGGTAGCCGATCGCCTGGGCCAGCACCCGGGCCCGTAGCGCCATCTGCCCGGCCGCCGGGTGATCGCCGTTATACGGGTCGGCCAGCGGGTGGGTGAGCACCACCGACGGGTTGACCTCCCGGTACACCCGGACGATGCGGTCGACCAGCTCGTCGGACTCGCGCAGCGGGTAATCCCCGGCGTCGAGGAACTCGATCTCGGCCCCGAGCGCGGCCGCGGCGCCTTCCGCCTCGCTCCGGCGCAGCGTCTTGATCTCCTCCAGCGTCTTGCCCGCCCGCCAGGCGCTGGCCGACTCGCCTCGCTCGCCGTAGGTCAGGCAGAGCACCGTGACCCGGTCGCCGCGGGACGCGGCCAGCGCTACCGCGCCGCCCGCCCGCCAGACGAAATCGGCGGCGTGCGCGCTGATCACGAGCATGGATTCCCGCTGGCTCACCGGGCTTCCTCCTTAGGCTGATCGAGCTCGCGTTGATCGAGCAACGGGCCTCGGGCATGGTGATGGCCCGCACCCGCGCGCCGCGTCCGGCTTCGCGTCGTCAGGCACTCGCACGTGGCGATCCTAAAAATTTCCAACAAAATTGTCAACAATCTGTCGGAACGCAAGCTGATGCCGCGGTCAGGCAGGTGGGCCGGCCGGCGAACTCGCCCCCTGATCAGCTGGCGCGCGGGTGGCTGACCTGGCCCAGGAACAGGGGCAGGCTGGTCGCGGTGTCGATGATCGCGAACAGGAACGGCCGGTCGACGACCATCGTGACCGGCGGCGGCGCCCGGAATGCCGCCATCGCCCTGACGACGATCGCGGTAGCCGCCGCGGCCTCCGTACCGTGCTCGTCGACGTCGATATACGCCTTGTGCGCGACCGCGCCGATCTGCAGCGGCTCGGCGTCGGTGATACCGCTGAAGTCCGCCTTGCCGCCGAAGGCTTCGGTCACGCCCAGCCGCCGCAGGGCCGGGATGAGGTCGAACGCCGCTTCCAGCCGGAACCTGGGCATCGATAGCGTGACCTGGTGCCTGGCCGTTCCGGCCAGCAGGCCGCCCAGGCCGGCGCCGGCGACCTTCGGCCGCAGGGCCGGCAGCGGTCCGTCGGGCAGCACCACCGCCATGGCCAGGCCGATGTCACGGTAGGGGAGTAGCACTGCCTGGTACCCGTCGCCGCGAAGGTAGGCCTGCGGCGCGGTGAGGTGCATCGTCGGCACGGTCAGGCCGGTATGGTCCTGGCCATCCGGGTAGAACGGCGCGTCTGCTGTCGCGCCCTCGGGGAACGGCTGTGTCCATGCCGCCTTCAGGTACACCGCGCTGGCGAGGACCAGCCTGGCCATCCGGCTCACGGCGCCAGGCGGCAGCAAGCCGGTGATCTTTCCCCCGGTCTGCTCGGCGATCACGCGGTTGATCAAGGTCCGGGCCGCCTCGGGCGCCGCGGCGAAATCGGCGTCGGCGAGCGTGGCCGCGGCCTGGCGGAGCTGGGCGGTGTACTCGGCCCGCACCGGGAGGCCGGACTGGACCCATACGGTGTTCGGTGCCCGGAATGTCGCGGACCCGTTGCCGGGCACTCGGCCGGGCCTGCCGTCCGGCCAGGCCGACACGAGACGCAGCCCGCTGACCGCCACATCCTGCTGGCTGTCCGATCCGTCCAGGTGCAGCGCGCGGGTTAGTTCCGCGGCCGTCTCGCCGCGCGCCCCGCACAGGGCCATCCGCAGCGCGCTGGCCACGCTGGCCGGCGAGAAGACCGTGTCGGCGGCGTCCTCGGCCAGCACTTGGTACATGTCCGCGCCGAACGCGGCGTCGGCCGCCACGGCCGCACGCGCCGCGGTCAGCGCCGCTGATTCGTCCCGCACCGTCCCTTCGTACCCGCGCAGGGTGAAACCATGACCGCCAGGGAGGGCCGCGTGGCCATTTACTTCTTACTTCGCGCGGGCGCCCCGCGGGTTACGCTTCACCCGTGAGCGGACTACAGGACTTCGCCCGGCTGGTCGACGGTGATCATGGTCTGTGCGTGGTGTCCACGCTACGGCCGGATGGGACGATCCAGTCGTCGGTGGTAAACGCGGGCGTGCTCCCGCATCCCGTCAGCGGCGAACAGGTCGTGGGCCTGGTGAGCCGCGGTGACGCGCAGCGGCTGGCCCACCTGCGGGCCCGGCCGCGGGCCACGGTGGTCATCCGGGCGGGCTGGCAGTGGGCCGCCGCCGAAGGACCGGTCCAGCTGGCCGGACCCGACGACCCGCTGCCTGGGGTCGACGCGGAGCGGCTGCGTCTGCTGCTGCGCGAGATCTTCACCGCCGCGGGCGGGACGCACGACGACTTCAATGCCTACGACCGGGTGATGGCCGACGAACGGCGGGTCGCCGTCCTGGTGACCCCGGCCCGGGTCTCCCCCTCACCGCGCGGCTAGGGACCATGAATACCGAACGACGCAGCATCACCCGCCCCGACGGCCGGGATATCGATTTCCTGGTGGCCGGGCCGGCGGACGGGCTGCCGCTGGTCTTGCACGAGGGCACTCCCATCGGGCTGGTCCTGTACCCGCCGACGGTGCAGGCGGCCCGGATACGCGGGCTGCGGGTCATCCTGGCCGCCCGGCCCGGCTACGAGGGCTCCACGCCGAGGCCGGGCCGGCGCGTGGTGGACGTGGCCCAGGACACCGCGGCGGTCCTGGACGAGCTCGGCGCGGACACCTTCGTCACGGCCGGCTGGTCCGGC
>JBAUAY010000661.1:0-17456 GCA_049676235.1 Streptosporangiaceae bacterium | reverse complement strand
TACAGCGGCCAGCACGAGCAGACCGTCGACGGGCTGGTGACCGCGTTCGAGAAGCAGACCGGGATCACCGTCAACGTTCGCAATGACGACGAGGACACGCTCGCCAACCTGATCGCGGTGCAGGGGTCGCACACGCCGGCTGACGTCTTCTACACGGAAAACTCGCCCGCGCTCGAGTTCCTGCAGGAAAAAGGCCTGCTGGCTCCGGTGGATGCGAGCACCTTGTCGCATACGCCGTCCAAGTACAACTCGCCACAGGGGAACTGGGTCGGGGTTTCCGCCCGGGTCAGCGTGATCGTCTACAACCCGTCGCTGATCCCGGCCAGCCAGCTTCCGACCAGCGTCATGCAGCTCGCCAGTCCGAAGTACCAGGGCAAGCTCGCCTTCGCCCCCAGCGAGACCGACTTCCAGCCGATCGTCACCTCGGTGACGAGAACCTACGGCCAGGCCGCCGCGCTCACCTGGCTCGAGGGCATCAAGTCCAACGCCGCCAGCCATATCGTCCCGGACAATGAGACGATCGTCGATGAGGTCAACCGCGGCCAGGTCGCCTTCGGCGTCGTCAACGAGTATTACTGGTACCGGCTCCAAGCCGAGATCGGCGCCTCCGCGATGCACTCGCAGATCACCCACTTCGCCCCGCACGACCCTGGCTACGTGATCGACGTCTCCGGCGCGGCGGTGCTGAAGTACAGCAAGCATCAGGCGGCAGCGCAGAAGTTCCTCGCCTTCCTGGTCAGCCAGTCGGGCCAGGAAATCATCGGCCGCGCCGCCGGGAACGAGCAGAGCTACGAGTATCCGCTCGGCTCCGGGGTGTCCACCTCGGCTCCGGAAACGCCGTTTACCCAGCTTCAGCCCAACCCGATCACGATCGCCGATCTCGGCGACGGCTCGGCGGCGATTGCCCTGCTCCGCCAGGCGGGTCTGCTGTGACCCGCGCCGACGGCAGGAAGCGCTGATGGCCGCGGCGGGAACGCTTGCCGATCGCCGCCGCGACCAGGGCAACCGGAGCGAGCAGGTCACGCCACGTCGCGCCCGCCGGCCCGTGGCCCTGCTCACCCTCAGCTGCCTGGTGGCCGCGGTCCTGGCCCTGCCGCTGGTCTTCTTGGCGATCGAGGCCAGCGGGGCTGGGTTCGGCGACGTCCTCCACCTGATCTTCCGCCCGCTGACCTGGTCGTTGCTGTGGAACACGGTCCGGCTCACGGTGGCCGTCACCGTATTGTGCGCCGTGATCGGGACGGCCGGCGCGTGGTGCGTCGAACGCACCGACCTGCCCGGCCGCCGGGCCTGGGCCGTGCTCCTGGTCGTGCCGCTCGCGATCCCGGACTTCGTGGTCAGCTTCGGCTGGCACTCGCTGTGGACCTGGGCGCACGGCTTCCGCGGCGCGGTCATCGTGATGACGCTGGCGGTGTACCCGCTGGTCTACCTGCCGGTGGCGGCTAGTCTGCGGATGGCGGACCCCGGCCAGGAGGAGGTCGCGCGGAGCCTGGGGTCCGGCCGCATCAAGACCTTCGTCAGGATCACGCTCGGCCAGGCCAAGGGCGCCATCCTGGGCGGCTGCCTGCTCGTCGCGCTGGTCCTGCTGGCCGAGTACGGCGCGTTCGAGATCCTCGGCGACCAGACCTTCACCACGGAGATCTTCAGCGAGTTCAACGGCTACAGCTTCGCCGCCGCCTGCGCGCTGTCCCTGGTGCTGGTCCTGCTCAGCCTGCTCGTGCTGGCCGGGGAGGGCCTGCTCCGCGGCCGCGGCCGGGTCAGCCGGTCGGGCCCGATGGCTCAGCGCGTGAACCCGCCCCAGCAGCTGGGCTGGACGCGCTGGCCGGTGCTGGCCCTGTTCGCCGCGCTCGTCCTGCTCGCGCTCGGCATTCCCGTCGCGTCGACGCTGTACTGGATGGCCGACGGCCTGCCTCCGGCGCTGTCCGGCGGGGCCAACGTATCCCTGCTCGACGCGGCCGGGCACACGGCTATCTACGGCGGCTCGGCGGCGGCCCTGGCCACGGTGATGGCCTTCCCCGTCGCCCTGCTGGCCATCCGGCACAGCGGCCGGGTCCGGCAGATCCTCGAGCGCAGCACCTACCTGGTCCTGGGCATGCCGGGCGTGGTGGTCGCGTTCGCCTTGTCCTACTTCACCGAGCGCTACCTGGCCGGGCTCGGTTACGGGACGTCTGTGCTGCTCATCGCCTGCTACGCGATCATGTTCTTCCCGCTGGCGCTGGTCGGGGTCAAGGCTTCGCTGGTCCGGGCGCCGGTGAGCCTGGACGAGGTAGCCAGGTCCCTGGGCCAGCCCAGGCTGCGGGTGCTGTTCCGGGTGACCGTGCGGCTGGCCGGGCCCGGCCTGGTCGCCGCGTTCTGCCTGGTATTCCTGTCCGCGGTGACCGAACTGACCGCCACCCTTCTCCTCATCCCCACCGGCACGCAGACGCTGGCCACGCAGTTCTGGGCTTATCAGTCCAACCTCTCCTACAGCCAGGCCGCGCCGTTCGCCCTCGTGATGATCATCGTCGCGGCCGTGCCAAGCTATGTTCTGGGCCGGTTCTTCAACCGTCCCGTTCAAGCGCGAGGATGAGTACATGCGGCAAGTTGCGGTTACCGGCCTGCATAAGGCTTTCGGCGCCCACCCGGTCCTGACCGGCGTGGACCTGGAGGTACCCGCCGGGTCCCTGACGGCCATCCTCGGCCCGTCCGGCAGCGGGAAGACGACCCTGCTGCGGCTGATGGCCGGCTTCGAGCGCCTGGATGCCGGCACGATCGCCATCGGCGATGTCCTGGTCGACAGCCCCGCCGCCTACGTCGCGCCCGAGCGGCGCCGCATCGGCTACGTGCCGCAGGAAGGCAACCTGTTCCCGCACCTGACGGTGGCGGGCAACGTCGGCTTCGGGCTGACCGCCAGGGAACGCCGCGGCGGGAAAGGGGTCAAGGTCGACGCCATGCTCGAGAAGGTGGGCCTGGGCGGGTTCGGCCGGCGGTACCCGCATCAGCTTTCCGGCGGCCAGCAGCAGCGGGTCGCTCTGGCCCGGGCGCTGGCCATCGAGCCGGCCGTGGTACTGCTCGACGAGCCTTTCGCCTCGCTGGACGCCAGCTTGCGGGCTGGCCTCCGCGCCGACGTCCAGGAGATCTTCCGCCGCGCCGGGACCACGGCCGTGCTGGTGACCCACGATCAGGACGAGGCCCTGTCCACCGCCGACCGGGTCGCGGTCCTGCGCGACGGGAAGATCGCGCAGTGCGCGCCGCCCGAGGACCTCTACCGCCGGCCGGCCGACGCCGGGTTGGCCAGCTTCGTCGGCGACGCGAACCTGCTCGAGGGGGTCCTGGCCGACAGCGTGGTGAAGACGATGCTTGGCCCCCTGCCGCTGGACCCCGCCGCGACCGCCCTGGGGACCGCAGGCCGGGTAACGGTCCTGGTCCGGCCCGAAGAGATAGACCTTGGACCGAACGAGGCTGGCCTGACCGGTCGGGTTACCTCCTACCGCTATCACGGCCACGACGCGGTCCTTTACGTCCAGCCCGGGAACGACTCCGAAGCCCGGCCGATCGTGGTGCGGATCGCGGGCGGGCCGCATCGTCCGGTCGGCTCGGAGGTCACGCTCGTGGCCCGTGGCCCGGTGTTCGCGTGGCCAGCCGATTAGACCGAGACGATTGCGGCAGCGTGCCCCCAGCTGACAGGCTTGCCCTGTTGTCCGGCCACTACTTAGCGGGGGTGTCCATGCCGGCGCACGTCCATCCGATGGTTCGGGTGACGAGTTCTGTGGCCGGAGCGGTCCTGGCCGCGTGCGTGGCGCTAACCGCCGCCGCCCCCGCCGCGGCCGCCGCACCTTCGGCCGCCGGGCCTGCCGACGTCGGCGCCAAGTCGGCCGCCATCGAGGTCGCGACCAGCGGCCAGCTGCTGTGGAGCCGCGGCCTGAACACCGAACGCCCGATGGCCAGCATCACCAAGGTGATGACCGCCCTCGTCGTGATCAGTGCGGGCGACCTGAACCGGACCATCACCATCCCGTCGGCCGTGGTCGCGTACGTGCGCAAGTACGACGCCAGCAACGCCGGCCTGTGGCCGGGGGACAAGCTCACCGCGGACCAGCTTCTCTATGGGCTGCTGCTCCCGTCCGGCGCCGATGCCGCCTATGCCCTGGCCGAGGCCTACGGTCCGGGCATCGGTGCGTTCATCGCGAAAATGAACGCGGTAGCCAGGCTGATGGGCATGACGCGGACCCATTTCAGCAACTTCGACGGGCTGCCCTGGCCGACCGAGTACTCGAACTACTCCACCGCAGCGAACCTGCTCACCCTCGGCCGCGCCGCGATGAGTTCCCCGGTCTTCCGCTCGATCGTGGACCGGCGCACCTACCGGATCTCCGCCGGATCCGGGCACCATGCCTACCTGTGGCAGAACCTCAACCCGCTGCTCGGCCACTATTCGGGCGCGATCGGCATCAAGCCCGGATACACCAGGGCCGCTGGGCAGTGCCTGCTGTTCGAGGCCACCAGGAACGGTTACTCCGTCATCGGCGTGACCCTGGACAGTCCCGGTTCCATCGACACCGTCAACACAGCCGACGCCACCCGCGTCCTGAACTGGGCGTTCAGCCTTCGGAGTTAGCGTAAGGGTTCGCCGCCCACAGCCACAGTCGGCCCGTAAATCCAGCCCAGCTGATGGCATCAAAGGTGGGGTATTCGTCATTGCTGCCATCACCCGGCCGTGGTCACACTAGGACACATGCGCACGGTGCTGATGGTCCTCTTCGACGAGGTGCAGAGCCTGGACGTGACCGGCCCGCTCGAGGTGTTCACCGGGGCTAACACTTGGCGGACCGAGCGCGGCGATGGCCCGGTGTACGACATCCGCACCGCGAGCCTCGGCGGCGGCATGGTGCGGACCTCGAGCGGCCTGCGCGTCGCGCCCGACGAGGACCTGCGCGAGTTCCCGGCTCCCCGTCGGCGCGGCGGCGGCCCGGACCTGCTGATCGTGCCTGGGGGAGAGGGATCCCGGCGGGCCGACCCGGAGCTCGTCGGGTGGCTGCGGGCGCACGGCCGCCAGGCGAATCGCCTGGTCTCGGTGTGCACCGGCGCCTTCCTGCTCGCCGCGGCCGGGCTGCTCGACGGCCGGCGGGTGACGACCCACTGGGCCTATTGCAGCGCGCTGGCCGCGAGGTACCCGGCGCTACGCGTCGACCCGGTCCCCATCTTCATCAGGGACGGGAACGTCGCCACCTCGGCGGGGGTCACCGCCGGGATCGACCTCGCGCTGGCCCTGGTGGAAGACGATCTCGGCCGCGACGCGGCGCTCGATATCGCCAGGCACCTGGTGGTGTTCCTGCGCCGTCCGGGAAACCAGGCCCAGTTCAGCGCCCAGCTCGCCGGGCAGCTGGCTAACCGGGAGCCGCTGCGCGACGTGCAGCAGTGGATCGCCGATCATCCGGCCGCGGACCTGTCGGTCGAGGCGCTGGCCAGCCAGGCCAGCCTGTCTCCGCGGCAGTTCGCCCGCGCCTTCGCGGCTGAGGTGGGCATGCCGCCAGGACGCTACGTCGACCGCGTCCGGCTCGAGACGGCCAGACGCCGTCTGGAAGATACCGCGGACGGGGTCGAGCAGACGGCTCGCTCCTGCGGGTACGGCACGCCGGAGGCGATGCGGCGCGCCTTCTTGCGCACCCTCGGCGTCAGCCCCGGCGAGTACCGCCGCCGCTTCCGTACCGGCGCAGCCACCTAACACGATTCAAGACTAGGGAGAATCATGCAGATCGCCATCCTGCTCTATGACCGCTTCACCGTCCTCGACGCGATCGGCCCCTACCAGGTGCTCAGCGGACTGCCCGGCGCCGAGGTAGCCTTCGTCGCCGAACGTCCCGGGCCCATCAGGGACGAGGTAGGCAGCCTGGTCCTGTCCGCCCAGGCCGGGCTCCCCGACGTGCCGCATCCGGACATCATCGTGGTGCCCGGCGGCCCTGGCCAGGACCGCCAGATGCAGGACGGGCTAATGCACGAGTGGCTGCGGGCGGCCGACCAGACGAGCGTGTGGACCACGTCGGTGTGCACCGGGTCGCTCATCCTGGCCGCGGCCGGGCTGCTGTCCGGCCGCCGCGCGACCTCGCACTGGATGGCCCTGGACGAGCTCGGCCGGCTCGGCGCGACGCCGGTCAGCGAGCGCGTGGTGGTGGACGGAAAGTACGTGACCGCGGCGGGCGTATCCTCCGGCATCGACATGGGCCTGGCCCTGGCCGGCCGGATAGCCGGCGACGATGTGGCCCAGGCCATCCAGCTCATGATCGAGTACGACCCCCAGCCGCCCTACGACGCCGGCTCCCCGGACCGCGCTCCGGCGGAGATAGTCCGCACCCTGCGCGCCCGCAGCCGTTTTCTCCTCACCGGCCGCCCCAGCTAACTCAAGCCCGTGACCGGCCACGGTACTAGCTGGTCAGCGCCTGGTAGACGAGCGCGCGCAGCTGCGGGCGGATCGGGTAGGCACTGGATGGCAGAAGCTGGGTGAAGAACGAGACGGTCAGCTCTTCTGCCGGGTCGATCCAGAACGTGGTGCTGGCCGCGCCGCCCCAGGACAGCTCGCCCGCAGTACACAGCACCTTACCTGGCACGGGGTCGATGACCACGGCGAAGCCAAGTCCGAATCCGACTCCGCGGAACGGGGATTCGGCGTACAGCGGCCGACCGAACGTCTCCAGGTCAAGGCCGCCAGGAAGGTGGTTGCGGGTCATATAGCCGACCGTGCGCGGGCTCAGCAGCCGCGTGCCGTCCAGTTCTCCGGCCGGGCTGTCTGCGCGGTTCAGCAGCATCTGGGTGAACCGGTGATAGTCCGCAGCGGTCGAGACCAGGCCGCCGCCTCCGCCGAGCATGGCCGGCGGCCGGCGGGCGGTGTCGCCCAGGGCATCGAGCCTGACCGCGGTGCCGCCGCTCCCCGGCGTGTACAGGGCGGCCAGCCGGGGCAATTGCGTGTCCCCGGCGTAGAAGCCGGTGTCGGTCATGCCCAGCGGGCGCAAGATCCTGGCCGCGAAGAACTCGTCCAGACGCTGCCCGGACACGACCTCCACCACCCGCCCGAGCACGTCGGTCGCCACCGAGTAGTTCCACTCCGTGCCGGGCTGGAAGAGCAGCGGGATGCCCGCCCAGATGTCGCACGCCCGCGCCAGGTCGGCGCCGGGGGGCGCGGCCCATTCGAACCCGGCGGCCCGGTACATGGCGTCCACCGGATGTACCCGGTGGAACCCGTAGGTCAGGCCGGCCGTATGGGTGAGCAGGTGCCAGATCCGTACCGGCTCGGTGACAGGGACGGTGACCTGGCGCAGATCTGAGCCGCCGGCGTACACCCGGACGTCGGCGAAAGACGGGATGAACGAGCTGACCGGATCGGTGAGCTCGAATCCGCCCTCCTCATAGAGCATCATCGCCGCCACCGAGGTGATCGGCTTGGTCATCGAGTACAGCCGCCACACCGTGTCCGTGTCGGCCGGCCGGCCGGCCTCGACGTCGCTGGACCCGTAGCTCGACACGTACGCCAGGCGGCCGTACCTGCTCACCGTGATCAGCCAGCCGGGCAGCCTGCCGTCGTCGACATAGCGAGCGAAGTGCTGGCCGATCCCCTGCAGCCGGCCCGGATCCAGGCCCACCTCCGCCGGCTCGGCCTCAGTCTTGAGTTCGCTCAACGGACCACCTTTCGCAGTACCCCGCCCAGGATAAAGATTGTCTCATCGCACGCTATGCCGGCCACAGCCGGGAAGACAGTGGCCAGCGCGGGCGGGAAGCAGCAGCGGCAGGTACCACCGCTCAGGCGCGGATGAGGACTACGCGGGGTCCGGTTTCGGCGGAGGCGGTCCAGGCCGCGCTGACCTCTGACAGCGGGAAGGTGCAGAACGGGACCTGAACCGAGCCGCCGGTGATCAGCTGGATGTAGACCGGGATCTGGGCCTTGATGTCGGCCGCGGCGACCGAGCCGGCTCCGCTGCCGGAGATCGTCAGCTTCCTGCTACGCAGCACCGAGGAGGGAACGGCGGCCTCGGCCCCGGCGAGCGCGCCGATCTGGACGTATTTGTTGCCGGCGTTGTCCTCGCCGGACCCCTGGCGGGCGAGCGCCTGGAAGGCGGTCTCGGCGACGGATCCCCACACGAAGTCGAGCACGAGACCGGGCGCGTCGCCGTCGAGGATGTCAGCGAGGACTTTGGCATCAGTATCCCGGTCGGCACTGAGGACGACGGTCTGCGCGCCCGCCGCGGCAGCGCGTTCCAGGCCCGGCAGGCTGCGTCCGGCGCCGACGACGCGGGCCGCGCCGAGCAGCCTGGCGTTTTGCGCGGCGAGGAAACCGGACATCCCGGTGACACCGAGGACCAGCACCGTGCCGGGCGTCCCGGCCTCGGCCTGGCGGGCTTTCAGCGGCAGCCAGGACGCCATGCCCGGGTTGACGCCCGCGGCGACGGCCTCGGGCTGCGCCCCGTGCGGGAGCGGGAACCTCATGGCACCGGGTGAGGCGATGCGCTCGGCGAACGTGCCGTACGGCGGCGGACCGGATGACGTGAATACCAGCTCGCCGCCGGCCGTGCGCGCCACCGCGTTGAGGCCGGGAATGACCGGGAAGACCCCGCCGCGGTCAGGCGCCAGGAGGTCACCTTCGAGAGCCTGATCCGCCAGGGGTTCGCGCTGGAAGACGCCGTGCGGGGCCTCCTGCTGCTCCACGACTTCGCCATCGGCTTCTGCATCGAGGAGCAGGCGGTCCTCCAGGTGACCGCTTCCGGCGACGACAGCTATTCCCTCGCCCGCCGCGCCGAGCTGATCGGCCCGGAGACCGCACCGCTCGCCGTTGCGGCGGGCCGGGTGATCTTCGGCGACCCCGACACGCGTTTCACCGAGCTCGTCGACCTCCTGCTGGACACCGTCGCCCGGATGCGGCTAGGCGGATCCTGATAGCCCAAGTAGCCGGGGCAGGCGTCGACCCGCGCCACCCTGCCTAGAGTTCGGCGAACACGCCCTCGCGGCGGTCGTAGTCGTACCGGTAGATCTCCCGTCCGTCCAGGTAGGCCCGCTCCGCCCGGCTCATCACGTCCAGCGGGTCACCGGACCAGATCACCACGTCGGCGTCCTTGCCGACGGCGAGCGAGCCGATCCGGTCGGCGCAGCCGATGATCCGGGCCGGGTGCATCGTCACCGCGCGCAGCGCGGTCACCGGGTCCAGGCCCTCCTTGACCGCCAGCGTGGCCTGGTGGATGAGGAAGTGGATCGGCACCACCGGGTGGTCGGTGGTGATCGCGATCGTCACCCCGGCCGCGGCGAGCCGGCCCGGGTTGGCCAGCGACCGGTTGCGCAGCTCCACCTTGGACCGGCTGGTGAACAGCGGGCCGATGATCACCGGGATGGACGCGGCCGCGATCTGGTCGGCCAGCAGGTACGCCTCGGTGCCATGGTCGATCACCAGCTCATAGCCGAACTCCCTGGCCATCCGCATCGCGGTCGCGATATCGTCCGCGCGGTGGCAGTGCTGCCGCCAGGGGATCTCCCGGCGCAGCACCCGGCTCAGGGCCTCGAGCTTCAGGTCGCGGTCCACCGGAGCGGAATCCTCCGTCGCCGCCGCCAGCTTGGCCTGGTAGTTCTGGGCGGCGACGAACGCGGCGCGGATCACCGCGGCGGTGCCTAGGCGGGTCGACGGGGTCTCGTTCCGCTCACCGTAGACGCGCTTGGGGTTCTCGCCCAGCGCCGACTTCAGGCCGGCCGGCTCGCGGAGCACCATCTCATCTACGGTGCGACCCCAGCACTTGATCGCGACGGTCTGCCCGCCAATGGGGTTGGCGGAGCCCGGGTTGACGTTGACCGCGAGCACCCCGCCGGTGATCGCGTCGCGGAAGCCCAGGTCGGCCGGATTGATCGCGTCGAGCGCGCGGACCTGGGCGGTGACCGGACTGGTTCGCTCGTTGGTGTCCTGGCCCGCCCACCCTTCGGCCTCCTCGGCCACGCCGGCGTGGGCGTGCGCGTCGATGAAGCCGGGCAGCACCCACTTCCCAGTCGCGTCCACGACGTCCGCGCCGGATGGCACCGCGAAACCGGGACCCTCGACCGCCGCTATCTTCCCGTCCCGCAGCAGGACGGTTCCGCCGTCCACCGGGTCACCCTCGATCGGCACGACCCGGCCTCCGGTGATCGCAACCGTCTCCGTCACGCTTTGCCTCCGCATCCGCCCTGGCGCGGGCCCGGGCGGGTCACACGCCCTTACGGATCGCCTCGATCTCGTCCGGGTCCAGCTTGACGGACGCGGCGGCGATGTTCTCCTCCGCGTGCCTGGGCGAGCCGGTGCCCGGAATCGGGAGGACTTGCGGCGAGATGGCCAGCAGCCAGGCCAGCACGGCCTGGTGCTGGGTCACGCCGTGCCGCTCGGCGGCCGCGGCCACCGCCGGGTTCTTGGCGGTCTCCTGCATTGGAGCCCAGGGCAGGAACACCAGCTGTTCCTGCTCGCACAGGTCGATCAGCGACTCCGACCGGCGGTCGGACGCGTTGTACCTGTTCTGCACCGACACGATCGGGACGATCTGCTGCGCTTCGCGCAGCTGGGACTCCGACACGTTCGAGACCCCGACGTGACGGATCTTGCCCTCGTTCTTCATCTCGGCGACCGCGCCGATCGATTCGGCCAGCGGCACCGCCGGGTCGGGACTGTGGAACTGGTACAGCGGTATCTGCTCGAGCCTGAGCCGCCGCAGGCTGGCCTCGCAGGCCTCGCGGAGATGCTCCGGCCGCCCGTTGGTCTCCCAGCGGTGCGGACCCGGCCGCACCAGGCCGCCCTTGGTCGCGATCACCAGGTCGTCCGGGTACGGGTAGAGCGCCTCGGCGATCAGGGTCTCGCTGACCCCGGGGCCGTAGGAGTCGGCGGTATCGATGAAGTTGACGCCAAGCTCCACCACTCGCCGGAGCGTCGCGAGGGCCTGATCCCGGCTGTGCGGCTCGCCCCAGATACCCCACCCGGTGATCCGCATGGCGCCGAACCCCATCCGGTTGACGGTCAGGTCGCCGCCGACGTCGATGGTCCCGGCGGCCACGGCGGTTGGGTGCGCGTTCACGCGATACCTCCTGCTCGTCCTCACCGTCAGCCTCTCATGTCCTCCCCCGCATGCGGGCGCGGGGGAGGACATGAGAGCGGATGACCCAAAGCGTGTCGCCGGAAATCAGGCGCTGATGAGCGCCCGGGCCTTGGCGAGTTTCACCGCCTTCTTCAGCGTTTCTATGTCATAGGCCCCGTAATGCCGCTTGCCGTTGATGAAGAACGTCGGGGTCCCCGACACGCTGGACAGGTCGGCGGACTCCAGGTCCTCGGTGACGTGTGCCATCCCCGCGTGCTTGCGCAGGTCGGCGGCGAACCTCTGGGTATCCAGGCCGAGAGAGTCGGCGTACCCGATCAGATCGCGGGGCTGGAGTGCGTCCTGGTGGTCCAGCAGCAGGTCGTGCATCTCCCAGAACGCGCCCTGCTTCCCGGCCGCCTCGGCCGCCTCGGCCGCAAGCTGCGCGTTCGGGTGGACGTCGTTCAGCGGCAAGTGCCGCCACACGTACCGGACCTCGCCGTAGTCCCGCAGCAGTTCCCGCACGGCGGGCTCGGCCATGCCGCAGTACGGGCACTCGAAGTCCCCGTACTCGACCATGGTGACCATTGACTCCTCCGGGCCGCGGATGTGATCCCGGTCCGGGTCCACCGGTACGGCCAGGTCGGTGATGACCTCGGCCGTGCCCAGCAGCGCGCGCAGCCGGGTCCGGACCGGCAGCCGGTTCACCACCTGGAAGACGATCCAGGTCAGCACCGACGCGGCCACCGCCGCGGACAGGATGCCGAGCTTCGCCTCGGCCAGCGTGTCGCCCGTCAGCGCGAGCGACGCGATCAGCAGGGACACGGTGAAGCCGATACCGGCGACCGTCCCGGCGCCGGCCACCGCGCCCCAGCCGACGGATGGCCGCACCCGGCCGTGACTGAGCTTGGTCACCAGCCAGGCGCACCCGGCCGTGCCCAACGGCTTGCCGACCAGGTAACCGACCACGATGCCGAGCGTGACCGGCGAGGTGTAGGCCTTGGCCAGGAACCCGGCGTTCAGCACGATCCCCGCGTTGGCCACGGCGAAGAGCGGCACGATGACGTAGCTGGTCCACGGGTGGAACAGCTGGGCCAGCCGGTCGTTCGGCGAGATCGCGGTACGCACCTCGTTGCGTGCCGACTGGGCCAGTTCGGCGGTGGGCTGCTCGCGGAACATCCGGAACGCCTCGGATGCCTGCTCAAGAGACTCCCGGCTGGCCGAGTACGCGTAGGTCAGCAGCCCGAAGACCAGGCCGACCACGATGGGGTCCACGCCCGACTTGAGGAACGCCACCCAGCAGGCGATACCGAGGAGCAGATAGAAAACCCCGTTTCTCATGCCGCGCGCCCGCAGGATCAGGACCACGCCGATCAGCCCGAGGCCGACCAGCAGCGGCACCACCTCGATGCTGCTGCTGTAGGCGACCGCGATGACCGCCAGCCCCGCCAGGTCGTCCACGACGGAGAAGGTGAGCAGGTAGATGCGGACGCGATCGGGCAGTCTCCGGCCGACCAGCGCGAGCGCACCGAGCGCGAAAGCGGTGTCGGTCGACATCGCCATGCCCCAGCCGTGCATGGTGGGCTGCCCGGCGTTCGCGACCAGGTAGATGACGATGGGCACCGCCATGCCGGTCAGCCCGACCAGCAGCGGCAGCGTGAGCCTGCTCCGGACCCTCAGGTCGCCCACGTCGAACTCGCGCCGCGCCTCCAGCCCGACGACCAGGAAGAACAGCGCCATCAGCCCGGAGTTCACGAACTCCCGCAGGTCAATCGTCACGCCCGAGTTGCCGATCAGCACGGCCAGCCGGGTCGCCCAGAAATTTTCATAGCTGGAATAGCTGATGTTCGCCCAGATCAGGGCGAGCACGGTGGCGCCGGCCAGCACCAAGGCGCTGCCCGTCTCGGTGCGCAGGAACATGCGCAGCGGCGTCTTCATGCGCCGCGCCCAGGCCGTCTTCCCGGAAAATGGCCCCCTGGACTCCTCGTCGGCCTCCGTATCCTCAGAAGCTTCGGAAGCCTCGACGGACTCCTTAGCGGCCTCAAGGTCCTCGGGGGTAACCTCGATAGCCTCAGACGACGATTCACTCACAGATGTCTCTCCCGCAAGCCTTACAGGCGACCGGCGTCGGTGATGCGCCGGAGGAAGCGCCGGGTGCGTTCGTCCGACGGCTCGCTAAACAACCGCGCGGGCGGTGCCTGTTCCACGATCTGCCCGTCCGCCAGGAAGCACACCCGGCTGGCGATGTCGCGCGCGAACCCCATCTCATGCGTGGCGATCAGCATCGTCATCCCGCCTACGGCCAGCTCCCTGATCACGTCGAGCACGTCGGCCACCAGCTCGGGGTCGAGCGCGCTCGTCACCTCGTCGAGCAGCATGAGCCGCGGCCGCATGGCCAGCGCCCGGACGATCGCGACCCGCTGCTGCTGCCCGCCGGACAGCCGGTCCGGGTAGTCTGCCCGCTTTTCCCCCAGACCGAACCGCTCCAGCAGTTCAATCGCCTGCGCCACCGCGTCGGAACGCGAGAGGCCGAGCACTTTCATCGGCGCCAGTGTTACGTTCCGCTCCACCGTCATGTGGGGGAACAGGTTGAACGCCTGGAACACGATGCCGATGTGCCGGCGGACCAGGTTCTCGTCCACCCCGCGCCCAGTGGACGGTCCCGCGATGGCCTGGCCCTCCAGCCAGATCGTCCCCGCGTCGATCCGCTCGAGCAGGTTCACGCAGCGGAGCAGCGTGGATTTGCCCGATCCCGACGCCCCGATCAGGCAGATGACCTCGTGCGGGGCGACGGCCAGGTCCACCCCGCGCAGCACCTCATGAGCACCGAACGACTTCCGCAAGCCCTCGATCCGCAACGCGTCCGCGGCGCCGGAAAGCTCGCCGGGGCTGAAACCGTCATCCGTTCGGCCCATTACTGACCAGCCCCGGCGAGACGGCGCGCCCGGTCGCGGGCGATCAGGTGGTCGGTGAAGCGGGCCAGCGGGATAGTCAGGAGCAGGAACAAGATCGCGGCGACCGTGTAGCTCGAGTAGTTGAACACGGTGTCGCTGTAGATCTCGGCCGCCTTGTTGGCCTCGATCGCGCCGAGCAGGCCGACCAGCGCGGTGTCCTTCTGCAGGCTGATGAAGTCGTTGAGCAGCGGCGGGATGATGGTGCGGATGGCCTGCGGCAGGATCACGTACCGCATCGAGGCCCACCCGGACAGGCCGAGCGAGCGGGCCGCCGCGACCTGGCTGCGGTGCACCGAGTTGAGGCCGGCCCGGTACACCTCGGACACGTAAGCCGAGTACGAGAAGACCAGCGCGGCCACGCCGTAGACCGCCGCCGACTGGGTCGAGATGCCGCGGAGTTGCAGGGCCGGCACGCCGAACCCTATCGCGAAGATGACCAGGATCAGCGGCACGCCCCGCGCCACGTCGACGTAGACGGTGGCGACCACCCGCAGCGGCAGCAGGACCGGACCGGTGGACTGCCGGATGACCGCGACGATCAGGGCCGCGATCAGGATGAGGATCTCGGCCGCGACGAACATCCGGATGTTCAGCCACAGCGCCTCGCCGACCGAGTAGTAGCCGGCCTTCGGGTTGCCGACGAAGGACTGCCACATGTCGGCCGGGTTGAAGAACGTGTGCCTGACCTGGCCGCTGCCCGGCGCCAGCAGGAAGATCGCCAGCAGCGCCGCGAGCACGACCACCGTGCTCGTGGTGGACAGGATCAGCCCGCGGCGGTCGCCGTCGCCCAGGATCCGGGACCGCCGGGCCGACAGGTCAGGAAGCCCCTGCGCCTCCACTTACGGCTTGATGGTCGGGACGCTGGTGTAGATCCGCAGGTACTTCGACGCCAGCGTGGCCAGCGTCCCGTTGCTCTTTAGCGTGGCCAGCGCCTTGTTCACGCAGGTCACCAGTGGGTTGCCCTTGGCGAACAGCAGGCCGTAGTGTTCGCCGGTGGACGGGAACTGGGCCACCATGACCGAGCCTGGGATCTCGGAGGAGGAGATGAACTGCGCGGTCGGCGTGTCGGTGACCAGCGCCGCGATCTGCTTGGTCTGCAGCGCCTGCTTCACGTCGTTCAAAGTCTCGAACACCTTCGGCGTCTGGGTGGGCTGGATCTGGCTGTTGATGAAGGCCAGGCTGGTGGTGCCCACCTGGTCGCCGTAGACGTAGGTCTTCAGGTCGGCCGGGCTGTGCTTAGTCGCGATCGGGCTGTTCTTCAGGGCCACCAGCGCCTGCTGGACGTCGTAGTAGCTGTCGGAGAACGTCACGACCTGGGCCCGCGCGACGCTGTAGGAGATCTCGTTGATGTCGAAGTCGAACTTCTTCGGCCCCGGCGCGTACGACGAGTCGAACGGCTCGTAGGCCCACTTCACCTGCGTCGGCTTGAAGCCGAGCTGGGCCGCCACCGCGTAGGCCACGGCGCTCTCGTAGCCCTGGCCGTTGCTCGGCTTGTTGTTCTCGAACCACGGCGGGTAGGCCGGCTGGTCGGTGGCCACGGTGAGCGCGCCCTTGCTGTACAGCTGCCCCTGGATGGCAGCGTTGGTGCAGGACGCGGTGCTCGCGCTGGCACCGCCCGTCGCGCCCGCGCCCGGGCTGGCGCTGCCGCTGCTGCTCGAGCTGCTGGCGCAGCCCGCCAACCCCGCGCTCCCGGTCAGCGCCGCGATCACGGCCACGCTCACCACAGTCATCCGCCTCATCCGGTCACACCCCAAATCAAAAGCCCATTTATTCCGAACGAGCGTACTGCGTGCCCCGCCCCCGCACCCGCCCTAGCCCTGATCGCGGGGCCTAACTCGCCCCTCGCAGGGGTAGTAACGACACACGATCCTGTGCGGACGGGAGGCGCGGATGGCTCTGATGTTCCTCAACGGCGACGGGATGCGCGGAGGGCGCGCGCACTACACGATCGAGGGCGTGCCGCTGATCGGCGAGCGGCACACCGCGCCGCTGTACCGCTTCTACTCGGTCCGCGACGAGTTCCCCGCCCTCTACCCCGCCGCCGAGGGCGGCCAGCCGATCCTCGGCGAGCTGTACGACGTGCCCATGGGCCCGCTCAGCGCGCTGCTGGCCACCGAGCCTCCCGAGCTCGAGCTCTCGATCATCGAGCTCTCCGGCGGCGAGCTGTCGTTCGCCATGGTGCTACGGGAGGCCGAACACCAGCTCGGCGTCCACAAGGACATCACCAGTTACGGCGGCTGGCGGGCCTACCGCACGGCCTCGCTCAGCGAGGCTCCTGACCGGCGGCGTCCTGAACTCTGATCCCCCTGATCCACACGTCGGCCACGTCGGCCGGGGTGGCCAGGGCGAAGATCCTGGCCAGGGCGTCGGAGACGTCCCGGGCGTGGCGCAGGTTGACGGCCAGCGTGCTCCCGTCGGCCGGGCGCAGCCAGACCGCGTCGAAGTCCTTGCCCACCGCGAAGTCGCCGACGCGGTCGTCTAGGCCGAGCGCCTGCGCGCCCGCCCGGGTGGCCAGGTACAGCAGGTGCGTTGGCGTCAGGCTCAGCCCGCGCGGGCCGAGCAGCTGCTGGATGAAGTAGGCCTGCAGCGCCTCTTTGGGCAGGAACAGGCCCGCGCCCGCGCCCACGTCGGAGCCGAGCGCGACGTGAATGCCGTGCTCGACGTGCCGGCGCAGCGAGAACAGCCCGCTGCCCAAGGCGCAGTTGCTGGTCGGGCAGTGCGCGACCGACGCGCCGTGCTCGGCCAGCACCGCGAGCTCGGCGTCGGCGGGGTGGACGTTGTGCGCGTACACGCTCCGCGCAGTGACCAGGCCGTGCCGGCGGTAAGTGTCCAGGTAGTGCCGGGCCCTGGGGAACAGCCCGGCCACCGCGGCGATCTCGGCCAGATTCTCGTTGATGTGCGAGGTGAACCAGACGCCCTTGCCGAGCAGCTGGGCACAGGCATCCAGCATCTCGTCCGATGCCGACAGAGAGAACCGCGGTGTGACGGCGTAGCGCAGCCGTCCCCGGTCATGCCAGCGCAGGATCAGGTCCGTGCTGTCAGCCAGCGCGGTCTCCGGCGAGTTCAGCAGGTCTGGGCGCAGGATCCGGTCGCTGACCACCAGCCCGGAGGTGATGTTGAGGCCGCGCCGCTCCGCCGCGGCGAACAGCTCGTCCATGGCCGGGGCGAAGTGCGAGCCGAACACCAGCGCGCTCGTGGTCCCCGAGGCCACCAGGCCATCGAGGAACTCCCCGGCGACCGCCCGCGCGTACGCCTGGTCGGCCAGCTTGCTCTCTTCGGGCAGCGCGCACTGCTCCAGCCAGTCCAGCAGCGGCAGGCCGAGGCCACCGATCGCGCGGATCTGCGGGAAGTGGACGTGGGCGTCGACGAATCCGGGGACCAGCAGCCCGCCGTCCAGGCGGGTGACCGGCTCGCCGGGATGCGCGGCGCGCAGCTCCGCGAGCGAGCCCCGGGCGCGGATGACGCC
>JBAUAY010000660.1:0-6568 GCA_049676235.1 Streptosporangiaceae bacterium | reverse complement strand
GGGTACTCGACCTGGAACCGGACCCCGGCCGGGATCATGCCCTCCTCGCGCAGCGCGAAGAACGTCTCATACGACCCGAGGTAAGCCTCGGCGTAGCCCAGATCCGGCCACCTCATCTGCGCCGGATCGACCCCGTCGGCCAGCCGCAACTGCGGCAACTGCTCATAATCCCCGTCCGCGGCGTCCAGCGGCCGCGCCGGAACCAGCAACGGCGACTGCAGGAACTTCTGCATCTGGAAGAAGATCCAATTCCCCCGGTCCCCGGTCTCCCCGTCCGGAATGCGCCGCAGTCCTCGGGGGACCCGCGCGACGATCTCGCGCATCACCGACCCGGCATCGGCCAGGTTGACGCTGCCATTGAAATGAACATGATCCGGCGGCATAGCACGGGCTCCCCTCTCGCGGCTACCTCGAGTATCCACCACGCCAACGTGACGCCTCCAGGAAACCGCCCGGGATCGTAGACCCCGCACACAACACCCGATCTCTGCTGCAACAACCTGAACATAGGAGCGACAGGCGAAGGGAACATCGCGGCCGACGCGCATCCCCCGCGGGGTCCCGCGCAAGGGTCGCAAGGTCTGGACCGTAGCTCAGCTCCAGACGTTCCGACAGCGCGCAGGGTCGGACCGGTTCTTCACACTGTGGATGCTTTTCACCTGGCTAATTGCACGGCGATCGCCCGCCCTACGGCGGGCAACTCGCGAGAGCGCCATTGAAGCGGTAGCCGCGAGCCAGACGATTGCCGGCCAGCAAGATTGCTTCGGACCGCTTCGGCTATGCGCGGCTGACCGTGATCGACCTGCGGGAACTGTCCGGCCGGGGCGCCCGATGCCGGGCGCCGCGATGCCTGCCCGCCCGCGCCAGACGATGACCATGGCGGTAGCTGCCCGCTAGAGCGCTTCCGTTGCCGTGATTCGAGTATCTGGATCCCGCCTACGAGCAAGGCCACGATAACGGCGATGATAACCCCGATACCCGTGAGGAACAGTGCCATTATCAGTGCCGCGCCTGGGCCGGAGAAAGCGGCCACCGACGTGCTCGCCGCAAGAATGATTGCCGTGAGCGTGCATACGCCCGACTTGACCGCCGTGTTTCCCGGCGCCCGGGTCTGCACCTGGGCGCGCTTCGGCGGCAACTGGGCTCCGATCAGCCTGCGGGGGATGTCAGCGGTGACCGCCGCCAGTTCCCCGTAGGTCCGAGACCCGAGCGCCTGGCCGACCCGCAGGTCGAATTCGTCCTTGGTCAGCCGATCGTGTACGAACGCCGCTTTGAGCGTGTCGACCACCTGCTCGCGGTCGGCATGGGATGCCCGAAGGCAGCCACGGCCTGCCGTGCCTCCCGCCATATAGTCGCCCGGCTTTGCCATCTCCGGCCTCTCCACGAGCACAATGAAACAAAGCGTACCGCGGATGCCTTTTGGCGGTCCTTCCCCGACCTTCAGATCCGTAGGACTGGGCTGCGGCGGATGGTGAAGGGGATCACCCACCCATACCACCCGTGGGGCCTGGGTGGATCGTGGCTCACCAGTCGCTGATCGCTGGACCCAGCATCGGGAACCCTACCTGCTCGAAACCAGCACACCCGGTGTGTTCGCCGTCGGCGACGTCCGGCACGGCTCGGTGAAGCGCGTTGCGTCAGCCGTCGGGGACGGGTCGATCGCCATCCGCCTGGCCCACGACTACCTTGCGTAAGCGCCTGCGAGGCGCAGGGCCTATCTGGCCGAGATAGGACGTGCCAATCCGGCAAGCATGATCATCGCGCGGCAGAGATCATGTCACGACGAGCATGACGAGTACCGGCGGCAGCCGACCTGGAACGCAGGATATCCCTGCCGAAGAAACCCGCCGCAGACGTATCACATGCGGCCCCGCCACCCACCTATGGGTAGAGGGCCATGTCCGGGCTGGTGCGCCGCTGGGAGGCGGTCCGGTTACTTGGAGGATGACGGCGTGGGACAGGTCCTGCGTCGCAATCGCCTGGATGGCGGGTATACCGGGCATTAGGCGAGGTTTCGCCCGTCTGTCCGGGTGATTGGAGGGTGAGCGCATGGATCCCGCGATTGATGCCCAGGCCGTTAACGTCTCCGGGGAGCCACCCTCGCGGGTTTTCGAGGTGGTGCTCCGCGGCTATGACCGCCATCAGGTGGACGAGCACCTCGCGCGGCTGGCGGACCAGACCCGCCGGCACCGGGAACAGGTCCAGGCGCTGCAGCGTGAGCTGTCCGCCGTGCAATGCCAACTGCGGGAGCGTCCTGCCCGCGCGGGTCCTGCGCTCCGGATCGAGCCGTTGCTGCGGCTTGCTCAGAAGCTTGCCACCGAGATCCTCGGTGAGGCCAGGGCCGCCGCCGGCGAGCTGCTGGCTGCGGCTGAGGCGGAGGCGGCCGGACTGCGGGCTGCGGCCGGGAATGAGGCCGCGGAGCTGCGGGCGAGTGCTGTACGGGAAACCGGCGACCTGCGCGCTTCCGCCGGGCGGGAAGCGGACGCGGTCAGGGTTACCGCCCAGCGGGAGGCTGACGAGCTGGCCTCGATCACTGAACGCGAGGTCGCCAGGGTCCGCGCCGCGGCCGGCCACCAGGTGGCGGAGACGCGGGCCGCGGCCGAGCAGGACATAGCCAAGCTGCGCACTACCACTGAGCGGGAGGTCGCCGAGCTGAAGGCCACCGCGAAGCGAGAGCGGGACGAGCTTCTCGCCGCCCCCAGGCGGCAGGCAGATGAGATACGCAGCCAGGCCCGGCGGATCATGGAGGAAAGCGAGGCCCAGCGGGCCCAGGCCGAAGCCGAACTGCAGACCCGGCTTGCCTCCCGCCGCGACGAAGCCGAAAGGCGGGAGACAGAACGCCAGGCGGCACCGCAACCAGCCGCCCGCAAGCGGGTCACCGAAGCCGAGCGGCGGGCCGCCGCCGCCGACGCGCAGACGGAACAGATCTTGCACGCGGCAGGCCAGCACTCCCAGCAGCTCGCCTCCGACGCTAACAAGCACGCCGGCCAGATCGTCGCCCAGGCCAGGGCGCAGGCCGACCAGCTCCTGACCGACACCACGAACCAGATCAGCCGGATTCAGGCCGCAGCTCAGGACGAACTCGACGAGCTGACCAGGCAGAAGGAGAGCATCTCTAGCTACCTCGCCCCGATCCGCGAGCGGTTCAGCACGTAGATGGCCGCCGCGTGAGTGCGCCTTCAGGCCGGGCCAGTACCGGCGCCGACGCTACCTCGGGACTAGACGCCCCGTGACTCCAACGGCAGCGTCTACCTGACCCGGCCACCGTTGAAGACACGAACGACGGCGCGGCTTGAGGCAGGCGCCCGTGCACAAATCCGTGCACAAACCTCATGCAGAAGGCCTTTCTCTGTTCGAGAAAGGGCCTTCTGGCCTTGGTAGGGGGCGGGATTTGAACCCGCGACCTCCGGGTTATGAGCAAACCGATCGCCGTCCCAGGCCGTCCCGGGTTACATATCTATAGCCTCGCCGCTAGGGCGGTCGATGACATCGGTCGCATCGCGATGCGGTCCGGAGTCGAGGTGGTTCAAGCAGTTGGCAAGCTCTGTCCTCGATCGCACAGACAGTTTGCGGTATATCCGGGTCAGGTTGGCTTCTACGGTCTTGACGGACATGAAGAGTTCCGCGGCGGTCTCTTGATTTGAGCGTCCTGATCCGACGAGCTCGGCGACTCGGCGTTCCGTCTCGGTGAGCGTGCTCCTCGTGGAGTGCAGCCCCGCCCGGCCGGCTTCGTCGCGGGCTCGCTTGGCCCATCGCGGTATGCCTAGCTCCTCAAAGGCGACCGCCGCCGCGTTCAGCGCTTCGCTGGCCATTCCTTTGTAGCCAGCGCGACGGTAGACCTGTCCCAAGGCCAGCCGGGACCGGGCCACCTCGAACGGACACTCAGATCCGGGTCGGTCTACGACTTTGCGAAGAACGCTGAGGGCCTCGTCGACATCCCCGTGCGCAGCACTCAGCAACGCCTGGCTACGGTCTGCGGCGACCGCCGCCTCCGGCCTGCAGGACGCAGCTTGGCGGCGCAGGACAGAGATGGCCGCCTCAACGTCATGCTCTGCGCCAATCTGCAGGGCGGCGTCGGCGTAGTCGACGCCCACAGCAGTTGTTCCAGGTCGACCATCTTGGTGCTCGCGAAGATTTCTGCGACCTCACGTAGAGCCTCCAGCGCTGCGTGCCAGTTCCGGGCGGAGGCCTCGACGAATCCGAGCTGGGCCATGAAACCGCTAAGCCAGTACGTGGACCCGCTGATTCGCGATCGTGCTACGGCGCCTTGGGCCAGTTCACGTGCCCCTTCCAGGTCGCCTGCGTATTCCTTGACCAGGACGCGGGCCATGTCTTCTTGGAAGCTGGACATCGTCCACGCACCTGAACGGTCCGCCTCATCCAGAGCAGCCTGGGCATCGCGCACCCTGGATCTGCGGACGAGGACAAGCACCAGGCAGATGTAAAGGTCGGACAGGTCGCCATACCGGCCAGCGTCGACGGCCGACTTGATGCCGTCCCGCACGTACTCCTCGGCTGTTTCATCGTTCCAGGCCGCGAAGAAGCCGTGAGTCCAAGCCAGTTGGCCTGGGGGCAGGTCCGGCGCAGAACGGTCGTCGACTAGCCGCTCGATGTCGCGCAACAACTGCTCGGGCTGGCCTTTCCCCCAGTGCAGTTCACAAGCTAGGAGCTCGTTCAGCGCCGTGAGCTGGACATCCGAGCGCTTTACTGCGGTTGCCTCTTCGACCGCCATCCGGCCTAGCCGCAAAGCCTCCTCACCGTTGCCTTCAAGGCGGTAAACCGAACAAAGACCGAGCAAGATCTCGGCGCGGACCTCGGTGCCTTCCGGTGCCAGCCGAAGTGCTTGCTCGGCGAGAGAGCGCATCCCTGACATCTGGTCTGCCAGCCTGGCCCGCCGCGCCAGCACCTGCGCCTGCTGCTCTGGGACAACGGCCAGCGCCGACGCTTTGTCCAGTGCTGCGGAGGCCGCCACCTGGTCGCCGGCGTCGATATGGGTACTTACTGCGCGGAGCCAGCGCCTCAAGCTTGCGGCGGTATCCGCCTCGGACGGGGTGGCCAGAGCCGCTCCCTCCAACAACTCGCCAGCTAGTTGCAGGGCTCCACGGCCCCGGGAGATTTCGGCCGCCCGTTCCAACTCAACAGCGGCCGCCTCGTCGGGGGCCGTGATCGACCTTGAGCGGTGACGGGCACGCTCGACCGGGTCATCGAGACCATCGGCAAGAGCTCGGTGCGCGCGGCGGCGTTCGGTTGGTGCGGCGGCATCGTAGATGGCCGAAGCCAGCAGCGGGTGAGTGAATGCGACCACCGACCCGGCGCCAACGATCGCCACGTCCGCATCTGCGGCGGCTTCAAGGGCCGCCCAGAGCCGAGCCTCCCCGACGATGCGTTGCAGCTGCGCCACGGTGAGCCGCCATGCCGCGGACGCCAGCAGAAGGACCTCGCGTGAGTCCTGCGGTAGCCGCGCGACCCGCTCACCGAGAAGTTCGGCCAGGCTCGGCGGGACGGGAAAGACCGGATCGTGCCCGTGCTGGGCGCTCCCGCGCCAGCTGGGCACGTCGACTTGCGTCGCGCGCGCAATCTCCAAGGCCAAGAACGGATTCCCGCCGCTCGCCCGGGCCACTCCGGCACTCATTGGCGGAGTCCATCGCGGACCCAGGCGCTTGCGGAGCAGTTGACCTATCGCCCAGTCCTCCAAAGGCGACAGCGGAAACTCATGCCGGGGCCCGGGCAAGCATCGGATCAAATCGGCACCGGCGCCCGGATCGGGTCTTGTTGCCACCAGGACGCTCAACCGGTGAGGTTCGACGGAGATGCGGCGGAGCGCGAAGCCGAGGCTGCCGACGCTTGCCTGGTCCAGCCACTGCAAGTCGTCGATGAGGAGCGCGACCGCGTCGGACTCGGTGAGCTGCGTCAGCAATCCCCGGACCGCCAGGGGTACCGCCAAGGCATCGGTCTCGCGCTCGCCGGGTTCGGCGCGCTGCAGGGCGACTGCGAGGGCGCGGCGCTGCGGACCCGGAAGGCCGCTGTCCGCTCCCTCGGGAAGCTGGCCGATCAGTTCGGCGAGCCCCGCAAACGGCAAATCCCTGGTCGAACTGGGTCGGAGTGACAGAAAGCACCCTTCGCTTGCGGACCTTGGCCAGTTGAGCGGCGCGACCCGTAGCAGGCTGCTCTTGCCAGCACCGGGATCGCCGATCGCGACCACGCTTCCACCACCGACCAGGACATCGTTCACTACCCGCAAAGAGTCCTCGCGGCCAAACAACCCGAACGCGGCCGATACCTCGTCCATGAGGTCATCATCCTCTGAAGGACACGTCCAATCGAGGGTCCCGCTCGTACTCGGTCGAGGGATATCCCTGATGCCGTGAGACCTCCCCCAACCGGATGCTCCCTCCACAGGCAGAACGAGCCGTCAGTTCGCTCCGATTCGAAGGAGAAGGTCATGTCCGATCCGATCAAGAACGTGGTCCTCGTCCACGGAGGCTTCGTGGACGGCTCGGGGTGGAGGCCGGTCTACGACCTGCTCACCCAGGACGGCTACCACGTGGCCGTGGTGCAGAACCCCACC
>JBAUAY010000659.1:0-3064 GCA_049676235.1 Streptosporangiaceae bacterium | reverse complement strand
GACTCCTACCTGATCGAGATCACTGCCGAGGTCCTCGCGCACCAAGACCAAGCCACCGGACAGCCGTTCGTGGACATCGTGCTCGACCAGGCCGAACAGAAGGGCACCGGCCGCTGGACCGTGCAGGACGCCCTCGACCTGGGCGTCCCGGTCAGCGGCATCGCCGAGGCGGTCTTCGCCCGCTCGCTGTCCGGCCACGCCGACCTGCGCCAGGCCGCCCGCCAGCTGCCCGGACCGAGACCCACCCCCGCCCAGGCCGCCGAGTTCGCCGACCAGGTCGAGCACGCCCTGTACGCATCCAAGCTGGTCTCCTACGCGCAGGGCTGGAACATGATCGACGTCGGCAGCCGCGAGTACGACTGGGGCATCGACCTCGGAAAGATCGCGGTCATCTGGCGCGGCGGCTGCATCATCAGGGCTGCGTTCCTGGACCGCATCCGGGCCGCCTACGCGGCTAACCCGGACCTGCCGATGCTGCTGGCCGACGAGGAGTTCGGCAAGGACCTCGCCACCGCCCAGGACTCCTGGCGCAACGTGGTCGCCACCGCCGTCCGGCTCGGCATCCCCGTCCCCGGCTTCTCCGCTGCCCTGGCCTACTACGACGCGCTGCGGGCCGAACGCCTGCCGGCCGCCCTCGTCCAGGGCCTGCGCGACTTCTTCGGCGCACACACCTACCGCCGCACGGACCGCGACGGCGTCTTCCACACGCTGTGGGCCCAGGACCGCTCGGAGGAAACCCGCTAGCGATCTATATCCCGAACGGCCTGGGGTTCCCGCCCCGCGCCGGCCAGACCCCGGGTTTTAGCTGCCGATCCCTGGGACGGCCCCCTTGGTGAAGGACAGCAGCACATTCGTGGTGGTGAGTTCGATCTTGCCCGCCGCCTGGATCAGTACCGCGGTCTGCACCGGCCCGGTGCCCTGCGCGATCCAGCTATCCACCTCGACGGTCGTGATCGAGCCCCCAATCTTCGCGGCGATGACCGTGTCCACGACGCTGGCCTGGTAGGTGCCCGCCGGGACGCTGACGGACGTCGTGCCCTCGCCGCGTACGGTGACGTTCGCGTTCTGGTACTGGCCGGTCTGGCTGTCGAGGATCCGCACCACCGAGTGGTAGGCGCGGCCGGACGCGAGTCCCGCGACGTCCGGCCAGCGGATGCTGCCGCCCGCTACCGACACGCCGTTGATCGGGGGCACCGGGTAGCCGATCGTCCCGTCCGGGTAAAAGAGGTAAACGGGCTGGGCGGCGGTTGCCGTCCCGGCGACGTCGGTGGTCGAGGACATCGTGACCTCATACCCCGCCGCACCCGGCCCCGCCGAGACGATGCTGTTCGTCGTCCGGCCGGTCTGGTCGCCGACTGTCGTCCGGTACACCCACGTGTTGCCGACGGCGACGGGGAACGGAATCGAGTCGGCCTGCACGAACGATTGGGAGGTTTCCCTTTGACGCGCGCCGGGGGTCGAGGTCGCGCTCTGACGCCCGCTGCCCTGGGCCGCGCTGGAAGCCGGGGAGGTCGCGGCCGTCGAAGAGCTCCCCACCCCCTGACCGGGCACGTCGGGCGCGGTGGCCGTCCCCACACCAGTGCACCCGGCCAGGGCAACGATGGCCGCGACGACGAGAACCGCCCTCGCCGATCCATGTTTGCCCATGTAGCTGCCTCGCTTTGGGGAGTCACCCTGGCGGCCCAAAAGCTTGGCTCGCGCACTAAGCGTAGGAATTCTTGCGGTCCAAGTCACAACGCAACGCCGCAGTACACGGCACAATCTGGCCGAATCGACGCGAATAGCCGCGAGACGCGGCATTGCGGCTAGGCCGCCTACCACCTCACCATCTCCTAGCCCACCCGGTCACAGCGAACGTGCCGGGCCAACCGCTACACTCACCCACGTACGGGCTGTAGCGCAGTTTGGCTAGCGCGCCGCGTTTGGGTCGCGGAGGTCGCCGGTTCGAATCCGGCCAGCCCGACCATGGCCCGCCCGGCGACGAGCCCGCTACTCGTTGACGGTGAGCCGTTGACCAGTGCCGAACACCCCGAGCAGCGCCCGGACCGCCTCGGTGACCGGCCTGAGCGTTTCGTCGTCTGGCCACTCCGGCGACTCCGTCGGCGCCGTTCCCGTGGACGCCGCCTCGCCGACCGCCCGCAGCGCGTCGGACAGAATGCGGACGTCGGCCGGGGACACGGTGGCGCCGCGGCTGACGGCCACCGCGTCCGAGGTGATCGCGTCCATGACCTGCTCCAAGCCGACTACGGCGGGCCACCAGGCCGTCGCGCGCCGGCTGATCGACGGCGGCTCCGACATGGTGCGCTGGAACTCGGTACGCAGATCGGCCAGCGCCCGGTAGGTCGACCGCCGCATCCGCGACCGGGCGGGCGGCGCGTCCCCGCCGGAACCGTCCCCGCCGGAGCTGGCCCCCAGGGCTTCCTCGAGGTACCGGCGCACGTCGAGCGCGGTCTGCGCGTACTGCCGCGGCAGGAACGCGTACCAGCTCATCGGCCACGGCGCGAACCCGATGAGCAGCACGATCAGGCAGCCGATCAGCGTGTCGATCAGCCGGTCCTCGGCCAGCCGCCAGCCCGCCGGGGTGAGCAGGTCGATGAGCACCACCACGAGCGGGGTCAGGAACGTCGCGAACAGTCCGTAGTTCCGGCTGCGGCCATACGGCAGCAGCGCAGCGAGCACCGCGAACGGGATCAGCAGCCACGTCCCGTGCACCAGCACCAGCAGTACCGCCCCGGCGACCGCCCCCACGATGGTCCCGATACCGCGCTGCAGCGCCCGCGCGAACACCGAACCATAGTCCGGCTTGAACACGATGGCGACGGTCAGCGGCACCCAGTATGACCGCTGCAGCGGCAGCACCTCGCTCACGAAACCCGCCACGCCCATGCAGGTCATCAGCCGGAGCGTGAATATCCGGCTGAGCCTGCCGCCGCCGAATTCGTCGAGCAGCCGCCCCGCCCGCTCTCGCAGCCGACCGGACCCCAAGGCCCCCAAGGACCCCAAGGACCTCAAGGAGCCCGGCGGGCCGACGGCGCGCAACCGGTCCCGCAGCCCGGCCCGGGCG